>JBPCVB010000824.1:0-6105 GCA_051010855.1 Pirellulaceae bacterium
ATGTTTGACAGTTTGTTCTCGCAGCTGGGACTGTCAGCCAGCGGCGATTGTGCGGACTACGTCATGAACAAACAGCACAATCAGACACAGTACGAAAACGAATCGGAGGAGCAGCAATCCGATTTGGGGGCGCGTGTCGAGCGTTGGAAGCAGTGGACCGACGAGCAGTGCGACATGTTTCGCAATACGTGTGGCGAAACGATGGCGTACTTCGATTACGAAATGCCGTATTGATGCCGATTGATGTTTGCCCTCATCCGGCCTGTGGCCACCTTCTCCCCGAGGGAGAGGGAGAATTGTCGGCGGATGTAAGCCACCGTTTCTGGACTCGACTACGTTAGTTTCGGGTAGTGAATGTCCAGCACCTTGAAACGCAACGTTCCCTTCGGCACATCGATCTCTGCGACCTCGCCGGCTTTCTTGCCGAGCAGCCCCTGGCCGATTGGACTGGTGATCAGGTATTTCCCCTGGTCATAGTCTTCCTCGCCGGCACCCACGAGCGTGATCGCTTCCTGGTCGTCGATATCGAGATCCAGCACAGTAACGGTGCAACCGAACGCGACTTCGCTTTTATCAATCTTGGACATGTCAACGATTGACGCACCGGCAAGTTTGGATTTCAGCTGGTTGATCTTGGCTTGCAACATTCCCTGGGCTTCACGTTGCCCGTGGTATTCGGCGTTTTCTTTCAAGTCGCCTTCGGCCCGCGCTGCCGCAATCTTTTCCGCGATGACCGGCATTTCACAATTTTCCAGGTGCTCAATTTCCGATTTGATTTTGTTGTAACCTTCCTGGGTCATTGGAATGCTTTGGTTCACGTTTGGTCTCCTCAATCAGAATTTTTCTGATGCAAAAAAAGCACGACCTGCAAAAAGGGCTGCAGGCCGCGGTCAGGGTTATTTTGTCGCCAGGGCACGGGTGTGTAAAGGCAAAATGGGGCTGTTAGGGCAGACTGTTGGGCGGGTCCGTCGAGCGGCAAGGCAAGCGAGCGTTAGACCGCAGCGTTTTCGCCGAGATACAGGAGGCTCCCGCAACTCTTGCAAAAAACGGCCTGACCCATCATCAATTCGCTGATGACCTGGGTGGTCAGCGTGGTGCAGCAATGCCCACAGCTGTTGTCGTCGACGGGTGCGAGAACGTCTTCGCCAAGGGACACCATCAGCCTCTGGTACTCGGCCCGGATGTCGCTGGGCAGCTGCGATTCGGTTTGGGCCAGTTCCTGGTTGACCAGGTCCAGGTCTTTATTTAGTGTCGCAAGCTCCTCATCGACGGCTGCCTGAAGCCGTTGCGTTTCGGCTTGCCCTTTTTGCAGGTTCGCTTCCGCTTGGGCAGCCTGTGACTGAACTACATCGACCTTTTCCAGTAGCTCCAGGATTTCGTCGGATTGCACCAGATTTGCCTGTTCATCAGCGGCGATCTGGTCGTTGAGCAGCTGGTATTCGCGATTGCTTTCGCAGGCATTGCGTTTGTTTTTGATTTCCTCAATTTTTGCTTCACGCTGATCCAACTGCAGTTGTTTACGGTCCGCGTTCATGCGCGTTTCCTTCAACAGCTGTTTGCCTTCGTCGAGTGCGGCTTGAAAAGCGGCTTCGGCCTGTTTCGCAACATTGACACGGGCTGGACCGCGACGGAGGCGATCGTTCAAATCGGTCTGTTGCCGCAGAATTCGATGCAGCGTGCGCAACAGTACCGGGTCAATATGTTTTGACATGTTCGTCCATCCGTCAAAGCGTGCTCCCGGCGGTGTCGGGAACAAAAAAACCGCTGGCGTGAAGCCAACGGTCTTATTCTATCCGAATGTGACTGATGAAACAGTCCTGCGGACTCTACATTGCGAACTCTGGCTTAACGAAGCCTTCCAGTTGCTGGCTGCGAACCGGGTTCTGCAGCTTGCGCACCGCCTTGGCTTCGATTTGACGCACACGCTCACGAGTGACCCGGAATATCCTGCCAACTTCCTCCAGGGTGTACGTGTAACCGTCTCCCAGTCCGTAACGCAATCGAATGATTTCGCGTTCGCGATACGTCAGCGTCTTGAGTAATTCATCGATCTTGTCCCGCAAAATCCCGTTGCTGGCCTTGCGGACCGGGTTTTGGGACGTATCGTCCTCGATGAATTCGCCAAAGCTGCAGTCTTCGCCTTCGCCCACGGGCCGATCGAGACTGACCGGGTGCCGTCCGATATCCATCACGCGACGGACCTCCTCGACGGAGATGTTGGCGATTTGCGAAATTTCTTCCGTGGTGGGCACGCACTTGGTTTCCTGCTGCAGCTGTTTTTCGATGTTACGCAGCTTGGACAGCACGTCGATCATGTGGACCGGAATGCGGATCGTGCGAGCCTGATCGGCGATGGCACGGGTGATGGCCTGACGGATCCACCAGGTCGCATAAGTCGAAAACTTGAAGCCGCGACGGTATTCGTACTTGTCAACAGCGCGCATCAGACCCGTGTTGCCTTCCTGAATCAGATCCAGAAAGCTCATGCCGCGATTGCGATATTTCTTTGCAATCGAGACAACAAGCCGCAGGTTGCTGCTGGAAAGATCCCGCTTGGCAGCTTCGAATTCTTCGTGGAATCGACGGCTGTTGTTGGCGCGTTGCAGCATACCACGCGGACTTTCCAGCGTTTCCATCATCAGGCGGCGCAACTCCGACCGCAGATTGTCACGCAAGCGTTGCTGCGCGGGGTCGTCCTTGATTTGATCGAGTCGTTCCTTGACCCAGATCATTCGTTTGGCAAATTTCTCCATTTCCTCGATTAGAGGAACGACTCGCCGGGAACGCAGACTCAATTCTTCCACCAACTGCAACAATTTGCCTCGCCGTCGAACAAATCTTTTGCGAGCAGTTTGCTTGTTTTCGTCACTCGCGCCGCGACTGACCATGATGGCAAAGTCATCCTGATTTTCGACCAGCAGATGATCGATCGTTTTGAAGTGGTGCGGCATGCGGGCCGCAATTTGTTCCTTGGTCAACCGTTCGGTAAGTGAGACCTTGATGGTGCGATCGAATGGCAAGTCACCGGCGTACACCCGTTTGAGAGTTTCCACCGTCTTCCGCAACGACCAGTCGCAAGACAATACGCAGCGGCGAAACCTTTTGCGGGCAATTTCGATTTGCTTGGCCAGGGCAATTTCCTCGTCACGCGTCAGCAACGGGATCTCGGCCATCTGGCTGAGATACATGCGAATCGGATCATCACCGCCTCGTGGGGTGACGCGTTCGAAAGTAGAGAGCGAAGCGACTTCGGCTTCTGCCTGTTTCAGCTCTTCCGCAGTGGGACCATCCTGTTTGTCTTCGGGAGGAGACTTGCGCAACTGAATTCCTGAGGCTTCGATGGCGCAAATCAGGTTGTTCAGCTTGTCGGGGGTGTTGGCCTCGTCGGGCAGGTAGGTGGCAACCTGTTCAAATGTCAGATATCCCTGTTGCTTGCCCTTGTCGATGAGTGTCTGCAGTTCGGTCTCGAGAAATTCCATCGTGTGAGCCTCCTGCGATTTCCATATCGCTCTTATGCACACTATTTGGTGATCCGGCGAACTGCGACGCAACACACCTGGCGTTGCTTTGCGGATGTCGCAGCGACGAACACGCGGATCAGAGGGACAAGGTGTTTCCCTTCCGTGGGTTACTGATTGCCCTGTCGCTCTTTGGCTTGCTGGAACAATCGTTCCAGTATTTTGGACTCCTCCTGTTCGTTTGTTTCAGGTTGATTGAGAATTGCTATGGATTCTTTTCTTTCCAGTTCCTCGGATCGGCGATCAAAAGCCATGATGATCTGATTCAGCTGATCCGACAGCCCGGTCTCGGTCGTGGCAGATTTGGATTGTGATTCCTCGTCCAGTTCATTGAGCATGTGCTTCAATTCCGGATCTTCCAGTTGCAGCATCAGTGATTCGAATGAAATGGTTTCGCCTTCGTGGTAGCAGGCACAGATCATCTCGTAGATGTCGCGGCAGACGCCTTCTACGAATTGGTCAGGCGAAATGTTCTCGACGGCCCGGTCGACGAGTGTGGTGTCCCGCAGAATGACTTGCAGAAGTTCTCGTTCCAGTGCCCGCAGCGTTTTCGGCTTGCTGCTGGCAGATGTCCCGCCATCGACACGTGTATGTCGCTGCCGCTTGCGTAATTCGGCCATTCGCTCGGTCAATGCCGGCAAGTCGATCTGAAAGAGCAGCGAAAGTCTCGTGAGGATTTGTTGCTCGCGCAGGCGGTTTTCCGAACCGCTCCCAAGACTGGTGGGGCTGCTGGAAATGGTACCGAGAATGTTGTTGAGTGCCTGATTGGCACGATGGGTATCACGAATCAAATCGATGCCGCGTGTCTCAATAGCGATTTTGTGATCCAGTGCATCGTTGGCATCATCGATCAATTGGCGAAATTGACCGGCGCCGTGTTGTTGTACATAGTCGCACGGGTCCTGGCCTTCGGGCAGCGTCATGATCCGCAAGTCCACATTGGCGCGCACAAAGTGCTCGAGAATCTCGTTGGTTCTCCGCTGGCCCGCTTCGTCACCGTCCAGTACCAGCGTGATGCGATCGGCAAAACGCCTGATCACATGGATGTGTCGCTGGTTTAGAGAGGTGCCGCAAACGGCGGAAACGTTTTCGATTCCCGCGATCCAGGTGCCAATTACGTCGGTGTAACCCTCAACAATGATCAGGTGGCGATCGCTGGAAAGGGCTTTTCGGGCAATGTTCAGGCCGTACAGGTTGTCGCTTTTGGCGTACAAACGCGTTTCGGGTGAGTTGATGTATTTTGCGGGTGGTCGACCGGTTTCGGTTTCTTCGTGCTCGGCGATTTCCGGCAACACTCGACCACCAAAGGCAATCGGACGATCCTGCGTGTCCTGGATGGGAAACATTAGCCGGCCACGAAAGCGTTCGTACCAACCACTGGTCCGGTCGCTGCGACCCACCAGTCCACACGCCTGCAGCACTTCCGGCGAGAATCCGGCACTGCGGCAATGTTCCAGTAACCATGACCACGAGTTGGGAGCAAAACCAATCTGGAATTGCTTGAGGGCGTTTTCGTGGATGCCCCTTGCCGCCAGGTATCGGCGGGCCGGCTCGGCGGCCGGATCATCGTGCAGGCAGCGATGGTATTTGGTGGCCGCCCATTGCATGGCTTTGAACAACGTTGGCTTGTCATTGGGATTGCCGGCGACGGTCCTGGCTCGAGGACGACTGGTCAGGTCAATACCGGCGCGCTCGGCCAACATTTCCAGGGCATGACGAAACTCGACGTTTTCGCGTTTCATGATGAAACTGAATACGTCGCCGCCAATGTCACACACCCAGCACTTCCATGACTGCCGCGCGGGATTGATCTGCAGGCTCGGACGCTGGTCGTCATGCCAGGGGCAAGTGGCGACATAGTTACTGCCCTGACGGCGCAGCTGCAAATAACTGCTTGTCAGATCGACAATGTCGGTAGCTTGTTTGACGCGATCCTTGTCGTCGTACGCGAAAGACACGTGCGGCTCCGAAGTGCGGGACGATGGTGGTCACGCGGGGCACAGTCTTCCGCTGGTTCGCGCCGAGAGGCAGAACACAGCCGGGAAACGCCGCTTCCTTGCGACCGGTGCCAACAGGTCGAGCGGTTTGGGTCCTCGAACAACAATTGGCGAGCATCTTCCTTGATGCAGCCCGGCATTCTATGGACGCCGAACTTTTTTGGTCAACAGCAACCCGCTCAATGACTTCATCGATTCTAGCGTTGCCAGCAGCCACCGCCAGCATGGTTGTTGCAGACGACAAAATGCGAGGCCGCAGGTAGGGACCATTGTCCCGACCTTCGCGTCCAGGCCACCCGCAGGAAGTCGGGACAATGGTCCCAACCTGCTTATGGCTCGAAAAAAAACCCCCGCCACGTGTTGGCTCGTGCTTGTTTCGTTTTACAGATCAAGTGCCGACCTGCGTGACGGCGGCCAAAATGTCCTGCTCCTTCTCTCGCAAGACCTGACCCTGACGAGAGACAACCCACAGGTAGACACCCAGTGTTGCAAGCAACACCAGTACTGATCCGAGCAGGTATACCGGGATACCACCGATCCCGTAAACCTCGCGCATCACCAATTCAGCGACAAGCGGAATCATCGTGGGC
>JBPCVB010000825.1:0-4944 GCA_051010855.1 Pirellulaceae bacterium
GCCCAGGACCATTTCCATGCCCACGGCAAAGATGACCATCGCGCCAGCAACGGCAAACGAGGAAATGTCCGTGCCCAGCAAATGCAAGATGCCTTCACCGACAAACAGGAAGGCGACCATCAGGAACCCCGCCGTCAGGGTTGCCTGCCACGTCTTTATCTCACCCGCACGCGTCTTCAATTCGACCACCACCGGTAACGAACCGAGTATGTCGATCACCGAAAACAATACGAGGGTCACGGAGAGAATTTCCTTGATGTAAAGCATGGCATCACCTCAAAGCCAAAAAACGTTTCTGAAACAGTTGAATCACAAAAAAACCCGTGCTCGGTGAGGAGCACGGGTCTGGTCGTCCAATATTTTCGTAAGCCGTACGAACTACCCGGTGCCCCCCTGTTTCACAGGACTCTGATTCACAGGACTCGGACTGGATTGACAACTCCGTTGACTGGTCAGGTTGTCCACAAACAGGACGCGCAGCACCTGGCCCCTCCGGCGGCTGGCGGAGGACAGCGAATAATCGATCGGTTTGGTCAATTCGTGGCTCATGAAGCGGACTACTTTAGTGCAGATGCTATAATCGTCAACACCAAAAATCAGGCAGATGGCCCAGCCATCGCTTGCGACAAGGGCTGCCTGTTCAAGGTTCACTACACCAACCCAAAAGCCCTCCCGGCCAATGGACGACTCGCAGGACATTGTCTATCTGGAAACACGCGTCCATCGGTGGAAAGGTCGTTGGCGCGCCATGGACCGTGTGCCCCGCATGGGCATCGTGGCCACGATCTTTGGGACCATTGGTCTCTTAACCAGTTTTGTGCTGAAGTTCATCCCATTCCTCAGCATTCCGTTTTCGCTGGTCGGGCTGCTGCTCGGTGCAGTGGCGTTCCTGATCGGCTTTTACCAGAACCGGCGTCGTGACGGGTTCTGGTTTCCATTGGCGGGCTTGATCTTGTCGCTGCTGGGACTGGCCATTGGAATTGCCAACTGGAGCGGTTACGTCACCGACCAGGAGCAAAAACAACGCGAAGCCATGCTGGCCGCCGAGGCGGAACTCAAGGCACAGCTAACAGGCCGCTGGCTCAAGGAGGAAGGCGACGGCCAGCAGTCCCTGGAGATTACAGAAGCGGGCAGTCTGTTGTGGAGCGATGGTTCTGGCTCCGGCGAGGGAACGGTCGAGGAAACCATTGCCCGCTACAAGTTCAAAAACTCCTTGCTGGTGATATCCTTTGGGGCGGACGACGGCGGCACCGCGACAATGGTTCGGTACAACGTCGATCTGACACAGGAAAACCAGTTATTGCTCAGTGATCGGCGTCTGGAAGCAGGCAATTTGGCTACGGATATGGGCGGCCGCTGGAAACGGGTGGGTCCGCCACGCAAGTTGACTGCTGCCGAACAGGAAATCGCCGACTACGAGGCCAAACGTGATCGCTTTCGGCAACAGTACGAACAACTATCTACAACTCTGCAAGAGTTTCAAACCGAGCGTGAGGAACTGCTGGTGCGGCTGGAGCCTTACAGCAATGGTCAGGAGAGAGACGAACGCTGGACCGTGTGGGCCCAGGACCTGAACACGGTGGTTACCCAGATTCGGACGCTCGAAGGCCGATTGCCCCAACTGGACCAGGCGATCGTGGTGCTCGAATCAGCGATCGCCTCGCTCAAGCGACAATCGCAACTGGACCAGGCCGGTCTGGATAACGAGCAGCTGGAAGACCTGTTGCTGACCACCGAACGTCTGGAAGAAGAACTGCGGTCGCTGGAAGTCGACGAATCGGTGGAGGAACTCGTTCTGGACCGCGTGGTTGAAGAAGAGCAAAAGAAAAAGTCAGCTGGTGATGAGTAAATTTCATTCATCAAGCGGCCGCATCAGTATGGTGAGCCCCGGCAATCCGTGATCGGCCGAGGCTCTCCCCTGGTCATCGATGCCATTTTTTCCGACCGAATAGACCAGCCACTGATCATCTTGCCGTCGCACAATCATGGCGTCGCCGGTGAGAATGTCGATGGTCATTTTTTCGGGCACGCCAATAGAATCAAGGTACTCGCGGTCCCATGCATCGCGATCGGTCCCATCCGGCACGGTTTGCAGTGCGCTGATGATCCGTAGAGCACGAACCTCGCTGATCGCCAGGCATTCGAGGGCCAGCACGTTCCGATAACCGGGTGCCACTGATTGGGCAAACCAGCTGGTCCGATTCTCAATCATGTCGAAGTCGTGAAAGTCTGCAGCGAGTCTGATCACCGGTTGCTGACAATGCCGCTGCAGGTCCTCGAAGTAATCAAGCGCTGCCATTCCGTTGAAGGCGGTAGGAGAAATCGCCTGGCGGCCAATTGTCTCAATCACGGCGGCTCGTTCGCCAGGGATCGAACGGTTGAAAGCATCCATGGAACCGTGTAACTCAAGTTCCTCGTTAAGCGCAAGGCGTACGGCGTCAGAAATTGGATACGCGACCAGCACATCGTGCAAGGCGTACACCGCCATCTTGCGGCAATCAAGCGTGGTTGTGAATCGTCCCACCAGTGTCGTCGTATGCTGTTCGAGCAATCGCGACAGCCGCAACAGTTCGATCCCGGCGCGAACGGCATCGTCCGGCTTTCCCTGAGCCGCAAGGACACGTATGCGCAATTGCATGACTTCAGAAACAGCTTGAAATGGCACACGATGCAAATCGTTTTCCGGGAGCTTGCCATCCGAGATGCTGATAGAAATGTCCTCGCATTGAGAGGCTTTCGATAACAATGGAAACAAGTCGGGATACGTGGCCGCCAACTCCTCAAATTGTTCGACAAGATCTTCGCTCACGCGTTTCCGCCACAGTTGCCGCTCGGACAACTCGCCAAAAAACGCATTAGCCGAGGGTGCCGCTTCAAACAGCAGGGGTAACGCGTCTGATTTGCCCTCTTCAACCTCGTGCGTCAGATCGGCGTAACAAACCGGCTGTCCCTGTTCCTTGAGACTGGCCACACGCGAGTTAAAACGCGAGAGACGCTCAAGCACAAATCCGCCGGCCAGCAGAATCAGGATGACTCCACCGAGCGTGAGCAGTTTGAACGCTTTGGCAACATCCGAATTGGGCATCGGTCTTTCCCTAACTAGCGAATGACTTGTTGTATCGTCGGTCGGTCAGCGTCGATTGTTTTGGTGATATTGCCTTTTTGGATATTGGCCAGGCCGTAGAACAATCCGGCCAGCAGCACCAGTGAACCAGCACAGGTAATCAACAATCGCAAATCGTCGCGGCGGGTTTGCCGACGCAGGCTCCGCTCGATCGTTGACCCGATCTGTTCCGACAGGTCCTCCGATGGCGCAACCTGACCAGCTCGTTCAACGAACTGGTGCTCAAGGTCTGCTACCAATTTGTCCAGTTTCACTTTTGTGTCCTGCTGGTTGGTGACTTGTTCTTGTCAGGCGTATCCAGTTTGAGGGAGAGCCGATGCATCGTTCGCCGGTAATTGGTGGCCACCGTGGATGGCGACAAGCCGACAAATTCGGCGATCTCGCGAAACGTCAGTCCGGCAAAAACCTTCAACTGAATAATTTCATCATTAGGCCACTCGATTCCATCCAGCAAATTGGCAATCCACTCGCGATCCTCGAGTTGATCCCGATCAGCCGGTGCAACGACGGGCTGGTCCAAGGGCAGGTCATGGGGCTGTTTTTCCAGCATTCGAATCATTTCGTTACGCGCCACACGAATGACCCACGCATCGATATTGTCAACTTTGCGGAATCTGCGGTGATAACGAATCAGTCGCACGAAGGTCTCCTGAATCACGTCGGTCGTCAGGTCATCGCTGCCGGTCCGCGAGAGCACGAAACGGTACAGTCGATCGCCCATATGCTGGTACAACTCAACAAACGCCGCTTGCTCGCCTTGCGCCAATCGTTGTTTAAGTTGTTGCATCTTCTGTAACGTTCCGGCCCCGGGATTGACCCTTGTTATCCTAGACCAGAAGCGGCGGCAGATTTGTTCAGAAAAATTGCGAGTTGCCGGGAAACGCGGCTCACGCTGTTAATTGCATGGCCAGAACAACAACAGGCAGATACTTCGGAGTTCGTTATTCCTTGTTCGATATTTGACAATCTGACCACCAGATCGAAGATCGAATTTGAGCAGGAAACGTCGAAGGCAGAAATCTATCACGTGAGATGTGGCTCCTGGACCAGTCCATAATGAATCCGGCCCTCGCCCGCCCTGCGGGCACCCTCTCCCGCTCGGCTGAACTCGCGGCCGAAGCCCGGGGGAGAGGGACATTTAGCAACGGCGCAAGGAGTCGAACCCTGTCGGGCGGGTTTGGAATCCGCCTGCTCTCCCAGGAGCACACCGTTGTACAGGCTGTAGGTGGTAGGCTGCAGGCTGTAGGACATGAAGGGGATGCTGGAGGAAAGAGGTGCGACGCGAATCAGGGTTCGCGCCGCAACGCTTTCGTTTACTCCAGTTCGGCGTTCCAGTAGGCCTCGCTGAGGAACTTGCGCCAGCTACCGACTCGCAACTTGTGACGCGAATAGGCGGGCGTCCAGTGCGGCCGCACCGGTGCCTTGCGCAATCGCATGCCAGCTTGCTGTGGCGTGCGGTCCGCCTTGGTGTGGTTGCATGACACGCAAGCCAACACACAGTTGTCCCACGTCGACTGACCACCCTGGGCACGTGGCACAACGTGGTCGATCGTCAGTTCATCGGGACGAGGTTGCGCACCGCAGAACTGGCAAGTAAACTTGTCACGCTTGAAAATGTTGCGTCGGCTGAATGCCACCGACGAACGTGGCAAACGGTCAAAGTCAACCAGCGAAATCACTTCGGGTACGCAGAACCGTTGTGACACTGCCTGGACAAATGGCTGGTCGTCGCTTGGCGTCAGCTTCGACCAGTCGGCCCAGTCGTGCAACTGAAACGTTTCGGGATCAACCACACGAGCCGTACCCGTAAAGACCATCGT
>JBPCVB010000826.1:0-4811 GCA_051010855.1 Pirellulaceae bacterium
GAATCTGACACCCATGATCGACATCGTATTCTTGTTGATCATCTTCTTTATGGTCGGAACCAAATTCAGTGAATTATCCGAAGCCGAACGTAACATCGATCTGAACGTGCCCGAGGTACAAACGGCCAAAGCACTGACGGCGGCACCCAAAAAACGCGTGATCAATGTGTTCGAGGATGGCCAGGTCACGCTGGATGATATTCCCGTCAGCCTGCAGGAATTGACCAGCGAGCTGGCCGACGCCAAACAGCAATATGACGGGCTGGGAGTCATTGTGCGTGGTGATGCGGCCGCGTTTTACCAGCATGTCGCCGATGTCCTGGCAGCATGCAATTCGGCGGAAATTTCAGATTTGGGCATTTCGGTGAGAGTGGCAAGGAAAGAGTAGACGCGTGCAGGAAGTCAGTCTCTGGTTAAATCGGTCCTGGCAGGAAATTGCCGGTTTCTTCTCGAACATAAATTTGGGAATGGCGATATGGTGCGGCTTTGCCGTACTGACTTTCGTGCTGGTTGTGCTGATGGTCACCCGTTGGGGCCAGGTCAAACCGTTGTGGAAATGCGTGGTCCTGTCTGTTTTCGCTCACGTGTTGTTTGGCTGCTACGCCTACGGGACCAAACTGATATTTACGGCTCCCACGCCGCCGCCCAGCGACACGTTTGCGCTCAAAATTATTGAGTCGCGGGATCTGGACAACGAAGCTCTTGATAACCAGACGACACAGAACAAGCCGTGGGACGAATTCGATTTGCCCGCCGAGTCGCAACCGCAAGTGCAACCGCTCAATCGACCGTCGGAATCATTAGAACAAACGATTAGCCGCACCCGCCCTGAACAGAATTCACAACTTGTTCAGCCGGAACGGGTAACCGAAGTTACCGGAGAAATCGAGACACCGGTTCGGCCCGCCCATGTATCGCCGCCACCCGAAGCGGCGACCGATGCCCATCGTATTGACGGCCAGGTTGCCAGGGCACCGGACATCGAGATCAATCGCCAGCGACGCGAAGAGCCTTCCGGAATTGCGGCACCCAGTGCCGGTCAGTTGTCGCGAATGGAACCGATTATTGATCCCGATCTCCAAGCCGAATTGCGAACCGTACCCGAACCTTTGGCTGACGAAGGCCTCGAAGTGGAGCAACTATTGCAGCAATTGGCCGACGCCGCAGACTCAGCAACGCAACACGATACAACTCCGTCTGAAGCTCTCACACAGGATATGGAATCGCAACAAAGCGAGTTGCGGTGGGGCGATCCTGCCGACCATGAGGTCGACCCGTTTCAGTTTGCCTCTGCACCCCGGCGACTGGCCGATGGTAGCCCTCTGCCTGCGTTGTACGCAGGGCGTAGTCTGGAAGAACGACAACGCAAGGCCGAACGGCATGGAGGCAGTCTCGAAACCGAACGAGCCGTCAATGACGCACTGGCCTACCTCGCCCGATCCCAGGAACCGGACGGCAGTTGGGACCCCGTCAAGCACAACGGCGGACGCGAAACTCTTGTGCTGGGACATGATCGCAAGGGCGCGGGTGCCAACGCGCAAACTGCAATTACTGGTCTCAGTCTATTGGCCTTTTTGGCATCCGGGCACTCGCATCTGGAAGGCGAGCACCAGGAAACGGTTCGCAAGGGCATTGAATACCTGCTAAATCAACAACGGGCCAACGGAAGCCTGGCCGGTAACTCGCGCTTGTTCGCGCAAATGTACTGCCACGCCATGGCAACCTTTGCCATCAGTGAGACTCTCGCCATGACCGGCGACCAGCGTCTCAAGCCGGCTGTCGAAATGGCGGTCAACTATTCACTGGAGGCCCAGAACCGTCGCAGCGGCGGCTGGCGATATCGACCGGGTGACGGCGACGTCGGAGACATGAGTCAGTTTGGCTGGCAAGTTCTGGCACTAAAAAGCGCAGAACTGGGTGGCGTTCGCGTTCCATCGGAAGCGCAAAACCTCATGAAACGGTTTCTGGAAAGTTGTTCCGCTGGAAGGTCTGGCGGACTCGCCGGTTATCGGCCTCATGAAACTCCGTCCGTAACCATGACGGCAGAAGCATTGTTGTGTCGTTACTTCCTTTATGGCGACGTGCCTGCGGAAACAGCCAACGAAGCAACACAATATCTATTGCGCGAAGTTCCTGGCAGCGGCGAAGAAAATTTCTACTACTGGTATTACGGAACACTCGCCATGTTCCACACCGGTGGCCAGGCGTGGTCCAACTGGAACCAGCATCTGACGCAGGAACTGGTGGGCTCGCAAATCCGCCTGGGTGACCATGCAGGAAGCTGGGAACCAACGGGCGTTTGGTGCGGCTATGGCGGACGCATCTACAGCACCGCCATGGCCACGCTGTGTCTGGAAGTCTATTATCGATATCAGATCAAGTAGCCGCACAAGCTACGGGTGTGCCAACACCATTCATTGATAACGGTTCGATTTGGCGAGGTCCAATCATGGACATTCCCACGCTGCAGTCTTTTTTCATGTGGTGTTGCATCATCAACGGGGCACTGCTGGCGTTCTGGATCGTCATGCTGTCAGCGGTTCCCGACCTGGTGTATAAAACGCAGCGAAAGTGGTTCCCGCTGGAAAAGGAACAGTTCACGGTCGTCATGTACGGGTTTCTGGGACTGTACAAGATCTTCTTTTTGATATTTAACTTCACGCCCCTGATTGCGTTGTTGATTATCGGCTAGAGGCGTATAAGCGCGACGATCGGCACCGCGGGGGGAAGTGATTAAGAACAAACACTTCGATGGCCAAAGTTTCATCAGCTCTGAATCTTCGCCGTGGCCTGCTCATGGCCGCGATCTGGACCGTGATTGGCTTCGTCGTCCCCGTTCTTTTGATGACGATTTATCTGCAGGTGACATGGTGGATCCATGAAACGCCGCAAGTCGATCGTCAATTGCAAACATCGCAGTGGCTGGCCAAAGGGATCATGCCGCTAATCGGCTCGTCCTTTTTTCTGGGATTGGCAGCTCTTGCCACCTGGACGCCACGCAACTACCGCGGATTTGCTGACACACTCGCACTGCTGTTTCTCGTGTCACTGGCAGCGATGTGGATCGCGTCCACCCTGAACTGGTTGCCCCGTCGTCCCAGGGGAGCGCGAATTGATTTGGTTTCAGTTGAACTCCTGATATTCGTCTTTGTACCGGTGTTGATTGTCGCCGTCATACTGGTTGGGGTTCGTGTCGCACGGGATGCGGGCCCCATGGACGACGATTGTCATTCACACGCGTTCGACGAATAACCGGTTGATGTACGAACGACACGAGAACGAACAATACTTTTTTGACCAGCCAACACTGGACCACCTCGCCAGCTTCGTCGAGCGGTTTGAGAGTCCGTGTTGTTTGTGTTGCCCGCTCCTCGGCAAACAACTGACACAACGGGGCGTGTCGACCGCCATCCTCGATGTCGACGACAGGTTCGCTGATCTACCCGGGTTTCGTCGCTACGATATTTACCGGCCACAGTGGTTGGGCGAAGAATACGATCTGATCATTTGCGACCCGCCCTTCTTCAACGTCTCACTGTCGCAGCTCTTTGCCGCAATTCGCCTGCTGGCGCGCCACGACTTCAGCCAACCAATGCTTGTCAGTTACCTGCAGCGGCGCTCGTCAGCTATTCTGGGCACGTTCGCGCCGTTTAATCTGGAAGCCAGCGGATACTGCCCTGCTTACCGGACAGTGCGCGAGCTGGAAAAAAACCGCATTGAATTCTTCGGCAATCTGCCGGCCGAGTTGACACGGAGCTTGATCGCCACCGACGGCAGCAATCAATCGTCACCTTGAGTGCGGTCGGGTTGATACAATATCGTCGATGCACCCATCGATTCTTGAATAGCACGCAGCCCATGACGAAACCGTTGACCGGTCGCGATAACGACTTCTTGCGAATCGTGCTGCCGGCCTGCGGCTCCGGAAGTCTGATTGCCGTGAAGGCTTATACTGCTGACACACGCGGATTTGTGCGCTGGATCGGACCCCACGGCCGCACAATGCTGTGGGAAGCGGCACGCAAAGGCCGTTTGCCGACCATCGAGTACCTGGATCGGGAACATCAGGCTGACCCGCGGGCAATTGGGTGTTACTACCGTGAGACGCGAATTGAGGTCTCGCCCTGGTTGGTCGCTACGCTGAATGGTCACGTCGAGACGGCGGATTATCTGGCTTCAAGAGATGCGGGCATGGACTTTCACTCCGCCTTGTATCTCGGTGACGTCGAATTCGTCAACGCAGTGATAAACCGCGACCCGGAAGCGGCCGACCGGGCCTGGATTCGCGACCATCCATGGAACGGCTATCTCGTTTACCCCTTGCAGTACGCCGTTGTCGGCAAACAACTCGACATGGCCGAACTGCTCCTGGACCACGGTGCCAATGCTGCCCATCCGCAAATCCTGTTTGATGCAATCGATACAGGCCAGTTGAAAATTACCGACTTGCTGCTGGCTCATGGTGCAGACCCCAAAACGACGCGACACCGCAGCTGGCTGGAAGACCCGGCGTTTAACGCATTGGCTCGTCGCCATGGACATGACATTCGAGAAGTCGATGTGCCACCGCAAAAGTGGCCGGAGATCGTCGACGCGGCACGCGGCAATCACAACGCTCCCGACGATCCGGCACGCGTGGCACGATTGATCCAGCGTGGTCACGACGTATGTGTTCGTGACTACAAAGGCAAAACGGCTTTACATCGTGCTTCGCAAGCCGGGTTTCTGAATATATCCAAACTGCTGCTGGAAAATGGAGCCGACATTGAAGCCCGATCGCACGATGGCGAAACGCCATTGTTTGACGCCGC
>JBPCVB010000827.1:0-5369 GCA_051010855.1 Pirellulaceae bacterium
GTTGATGATCTTGGCCGAGGTTACGACCGGATCACGGGCATAGTGCGGCACGGCTGCGTGTCCGCCGACACCGCGGATCGTGATTTCCATATTGGTCGTGGCAGCCAGGAACGTGCCAGCGCAACTGGTGATGCTGCCCGTTTTGGCCAGATGCCATACGTGCAGGCCAAAAATGCGTTGCACATCGGGATCCTTCAATACGCCAGCTTCACGCATGAGTTTGGCTCCGGCACCGCCTTCCTCGGCCGGTTGAAAAATCAACTTTACTGTGCCGTTTATCTCCGATTCGTGTTCCTTAAGCAGTTTGGCTGCGCCCAGCAACATGGCCGTGTGGCAATCGTGACCGCAGGCATGCATCTTGCCGTCGATCTTGCTGCGAAATTCCACGTCCGCTTCTTCGTGAATCGGCAATGCATCCATATCGGCTCGTAACGCTACGCACGGCCCGTCGCCGTTGCTAACCGTGGCCAGGACTCCCGTTTCAGCGATCGGTGCCTGAAAGGGAATTCCCAGTTCCCTTAGTGTTTTTTGAACCAGCTTGCTGGTCTCGTATTCCTCATACATCAGTTCCGGGTGCTGGTGGATCGTGCGACGCAAATCGACGACCCACTGCTTGATCGACTGCGCTTGCGGCAGCCAGTGACCGAGCGTCGCTACGGCGATTGGTGACGTGAATGCCCGGGTTGAAGGCGATGACATCGCGGGATTCCTGGAACTGATTTTGGATCTGTAACAAGCAGCGTTATGCCATTGTAACACGTCGTTCGGCAGTCCCCCCCAAACCCCGTCGGTCCCTGGTTCGTCCCCGGGACTGTATTTCCTGGTGCCGTCCTCTAGCAAAAGTGATAAATCGCTGGGCTATTGTCGGGTGCCCCCGCGGGACACCTAATCGATCCAACGTGGGCTAATTCAAAGGGAAGTCACGGAATCTTTTTGGAATACCCTTTAGTCAGCTAGCCGCTCTCGCCCGGCGTTTGGCCCGCGAAAATAACGCCCCGCAAGGATGGGTGTAGACCGATATGCGAAGTGCGTTGATGAACATCGGCATAATTTCAACCAAAACGCTTGACCATGCCCTCAAATGGCAATACATTGCCAGTGGTAACTGGTTGCCACTTGGGACCTTTCCCCAAGGGGCCGGAACAGTGAGGTTGAGATGGTCAAAAAAAAGGCAACTCATGATCTCGGGCGACGGGAACGGCAGATCATGGACGCGATCCACCAGTTGCAGGAAGCGTCCGTGGGGGAGGTCCGCGAATGCCTGCCCGACCCCCCAAGTTATTCCAGTGTGCGCACGATGATCCGGCATCTGGAAAGCAAGGGCTGGTTACGCCATCGCAGCCAGGGAAAAAAATACGTGTATCGCCCGACGCAAAAACGCGAATCGGCACGAAGGTCCGCGTTAAGGCATGTCATGCAGACCTTTTTTGCGGGTTCGGCCGCTGACACCGTTGCCTCTATTCTCGGGGAACATACCGGAAAGCTTTCCGACGACGATCTGGATCGTCTGGAGTCCATCATCGAACAGGCCAGACGAGATGGAAAATGAATGTTGCCATTCCAAAACTGATTAGCCAAATTCTGCTCGATAATCAACCCACCGATTGGTTTGGCGTCGAACTCATTGTCATCACGGCGATCTTGCCGTTGTTGATGTGGGGATTCCTGTGCGTGTTTCGCCGAGTGTCCGCGGGAACGAGGCACAGGCTTTGGTTGTTCACTTTTGTCGGCCTGTCAATGGCACCCGCTCTTTTGTTTCTGGTTCCGACAATTCGTCTGCCCTTGTTGCCGGCGCCAGTTACACCTGTGGCTCAAGACACTCGCGATCTTGTTTCTGTCAGCAGTTACATGCCGACGGTTCAGGATACGTTGTCAAGCAATGACAACGCAGGTGCGTCGCGAGAGCCTTATCCAACGACAACGCCTCACGCCACAACAATCACACAGAACAATCCGCAAGCGTCCGCGCGGTTTGCAACTGCTACCAGTCAATCCGCAACGATTGACGCTGCATCCCTGGCGGCCCCATCCCTTATTCGGTTCACCGTCTTGATGTGGTTGGGGACTGCCGTGACGCTGTTGCTTACATGGCTGACTGTTTCCTCGTGGAACCGCCGCCGGCTATTGCGGCATGCCAGATTGCTGGACGCAGGAGTCTGGCCCGAGCATGCAGCCACGCTGTGCAAGCAATTGGGCTTGAAACGGACGCCAGACATTTTCCTGGTTGACGGTTCCACAATTCCCCTGACATGGGGTGTTCACCGTCCGATCATTGTCTTGCCGTGTCAAGCAACGATGTGGGACGCGGACCGCCGGAGCATTGTGCTGAAACACGAACTGGCGCATATCCAGCGACGGGACACTCTGTCACAGTTGTTTGCGCGAGTCGTATGCACGATCTACTGGTTCCAGCCGCTGGCATGGCTGTCTTTGAGGCAGATGCGAATCGAACGCGAAAAAGCTTGCGATGACCGAGTCATTGCCCTGGGCCAGAGGCCCACCGAATATGCAATGCAGTTGATCGGCATCGCCCGCGAGCTGAAATCGCCGGCAGGGCTGCTGGCCATAAGTATGGCTGGCTCTACTTTGGAAAAACGGTTTCACTCCCTGTTTGATGATCGTCGTTCACACCGGCCGGCCAGTGGCAAGGCGTCCGCCGTCGCAATGGCGGGCATGGTCGTGGTACTGATGACGCTGGTTTGCATTCGTGTTGGCTATCAATCAACACAAAGCGATGCGCCGGGCGTGCCAGTGCCACAGGAAAACCAGCCTTCGGCTGAAGAAATCATCAACGATTATCTGGAAGCACTCGGTGGCAGGACCGCGCTTGAGAACATTCGTTCCATGCAGCTGGAATGGACAATTTCTCAGGCAACGGGCCTCGTAAACTGGAGCCACGAAGAGTTTTTGTGGCAGGGCGACCGCTGGAAAACAAATTTTGTGCACGAAAACAACACTTCTTCTGTCGGGGCGGTCAACAGGCGATTCTGGTACGACAAGTCAAAGGGTGCTCCGGGCTGGTACTACAATTCCTGGATGCTCTGGCAACATCGCGTCAATGACCGAAGTTTTCGTAAACCGCTTCGATGGCATCTGGAACTGAATGCCATGACCGTGCTGGGTATGCAGGTGATTGATGGAAAGCAGACCTGGGCCGTCCAGTTCTGGTACGAGGAACGCGGGTTCTCTTTTGACGAGCAGATCATTCGCTACTTTGACACGGAATCGGGCTTGCTGGTAAAAACCGATTGCCGCTGCGATCCGATGCCGGTGCAAAAAGTGTTTCGCGATTATCGCGAGGTCGAGGGGATCAGGATTCCTCATGAAATCCTCGTTAATTATTCCACTACAACCGGTCCGCTTCAGGTCGTGGAAAGCTCCTTTGTGCGCCGCATTGAAGACATCGTCCTGAACCAGAACATCGAACCCCCACAACTGGTCGAGCCGGCAGCGATCGCCGAGGATCCGGACAAGGTGATGTTGCAGGGCGTCGTGCGCGACGAGCAAACAGGCGATCCCGTTCCAAACATTCGCATCTGTTCGCCAAATCCGTATGGTTGGGAAGTAATCACGTTTACGGATGATGCAGGTCGTTTCATCCTCCACGAACACAAGAAAACGCAAAGTGAAATCGAACATTCCTACGATCGCTGGCGAAATCCCGACCAACCCGAGTGGATCATCGTGCCACCTGTTTACGCGCCGTTCAGGTCGATTGCCAGAACCCGGATGCCGGTTCCAGCAGACAAAGGCGAGCTGGTCGAGATCGAACTGCAACGCACAAGAATGTTACGAGGTCAGCTGGTCGATGCGGAAACCGGCCAAGGGGTCCGTGGACGGGTCGAGTGTTTTATGGATCTGGGTGATATCCGGCGCCACGACATCAATCCGTGGGTGCGAGAGTGGTCGATGGAGGGGATGTATCCGTACTTGACCCGGAAAACCGACCCTGACGGCCGTTTTCAGTTACCTGTCCTGGATGGACTGAATACTCTGCATTTTGACGTCACGGGCAGTGGGCGTCGTTTTTATCTCATTAACGAGCCGCGCAGTTTCTTCAATCACCGCATGGTCATCGACGTGAATGATACTGCGGTTCTGGATGGTCACCGCATTGAGTTGAAACCCTCGCCGGCCAGAGTGCCGGAAAGCCCGCCGTTGATTTACCTGTCCCCCGGCACGCACCTGGCGGGGCAGATCGTCAATCGGAAAACGGGTGAACCGGTGGTTGGCCGAGTCAGTTTTCGATCCGCCAACCCGGAAACAGAATGGATTGGTGCCGACATTGACTCCACAGGCCGATTTCGTTTGGATGTTGACACCCGAATTGGCGTCCTGACCGTCTGGGCGAAGCCACCCGGAATTTTTCAAAGGTTTCAATACGTCTATGGCCAGAGTCGTCCCTCCGGCAACGCGGTCTACCTGGTTGACGTCGACGAAGATGCTGGTGATGAGGATCTGGAAATCAGTCTGGTGCCAACGGATGTCGCGAACCTGTGCGTCGTCGACATGGCCGGTGAATCGGTGGATGACTTTGCCGCCATTGGCCAGTTTCGGCAAAACACTGGCAGGCCCAGCTTTGTCCTTGATCCACGAGCTGGCCAAAACGGTTACCGGGTGATCAGCGAGCGACATTCCGAACACCTGCAATTGTTCGGCATGTCGGAAAAAACCAGCCGCATGGTGCTGGCCATGCAGCCGGAACGAGGAATTGGAGCGGCAAGGGTGATCCGGCCTGAGTCGACAAGGGACGACATCCTCCAGCCGCTGACCCTGCAGCCGCTCGGCAGCATTGTTTTTCGTCTGGTTAATTCCAGCGGTGGGGCCTGGGTGCGCATCAAGACACGCGTTCCCGGTTTTCAGGGGAATAACGGGATCGTCGTTCAGGAAGTGAGCATCGAGCCGGGCGAGGAATTCGTTTTTTCGCAACTTATTCCCGGGTTGAAATACGAAATCCTGATTCATGACTTCGACCTGCAACAGTGTGTGGCCATTGACGTCGTTGAACCCGGTCAGACGATCGACTTGGGTGAAATCGACCTGGCAGAAACGGGCTACGATCCGCGGAATCGGTTTCGATAAAGGCACTACCGTTTTTATCGGGACGCGAATGGCAGCAATCTTCGATAACCTCAGCCAGAGATGCTTTCCTGCACCCGCTCCAAAGTCTCTACGCCGATTTCGAAGGACCCGCGTTGGGGTCGGTTGAGATCCATAATCAGGAACAGGATGGCGCCAATTAATAGCCCCAACGACAGTATCGGAACTCTACCGCCACGACCCGCGGCGCCAAAGGCCCACGCGAGAAAGTAGATCGACACCGCCGCGATGCCGAGCAGCAACAGCAACAACGAAGCCGGCAGAAAATT
>JBPCVB010000828.1:0-3319 GCA_051010855.1 Pirellulaceae bacterium
CTTTGTGCGGGCAATTACCCCGACGTGCGGGCATGTTTTCAATCCATTTGCATGACCCTAATCCTGTGTTAGCTTGACGATATGGACAAGCGTCTCGACCAGATTCAGGAAATTCTTGCGCGACCCTGGTCGCCCAACTCGTGGCAACAGCAGCGTGCCGTGCAACAACCGATCTATCCCGACGCGCAAGCCGTGGATTCGGTTGTCGAGCGATTGTCCCAGCTTCCGCCACTGGTCACCAGCTGGGAAATTGAAAGCCTCAAGGACCAATTGGCCAGCGCGTCGCGTGGCGAAGCTTTTTTGCTGCAGGGCGGTGACTGTTCCGAACGGATCGAAGAGTGCCAGACGGACGCCATTGTGCGGAACCTGAAAGTGCTGATCCAGATGAGTTTTGTACTCACCTATGCTTCCAGCAAACGGGTGGTCCGTGTCGGCAGGATCGCCGGGCAATACGCCAAGCCCCGATCATCCGATACCGAGACCCGCGATGGCGTGACACTGCCGGTATACCGGGGCGACATCGTCAATCGCAGTTCCTTCACGTCCGAGGACCGGCAAGCCGACCCGGAACTGCTGATTCGTGGCTATGAACGTGCTGCCATGACGCTAAACTTTATTCGCAGTTTGATTGGCGGCGGTTTTGCTGACCTGCATCACCCCGAAAACTGGGATCTCGACTTCGCCAAAGACTCACCGCGTGCCCAGCAGTTTCACGACATGGTGCACTCAATTGCCAACTCGCTGCAATTCATGGAGTCTATCCTCGACCGCTCGATCGCCCAGTCAAAGTCGGTCGATATCTATACATCGCACGAAGGTCTGCATCTGACTTACGAACAGGCGCAAACCCAGCATGTTCCGCGTCGTTCGGGCTGGTACAACCTCAATGCCCACTTTCCGTGGATAGGCAATCGCACGCGATCCTTTGACGGCGCGCATGTCGAGTTCTTTCGAGGCATTGAAAATCCCATTGGGGTCAAGGTAGACGGCAATATCTCAGGTGATGAACTGGTCGACCTTGTCAGGGTGTTGAACCCTGCGAACGAGCCGGGGCATATCACGCTCATCCACCGTCTGGGAGCCCTTGAAATCGATGATCAACTGCCGGGATTGATTTCAGCAGTTCAGAAATCGGGGCAACATGTTTTGTGGTGTAGCGACCCCATGCACGGCAATACGTTTCAGACCGACAAAGGTACCAAGACACGCAGCTTTGATGCGATCGTCGAAGAACTCAAAAAAGGCTTCGCCATTCACCGGCGTATGGACTCGGTGCTGGGTGGCGTCCATCTTGAATTGACCGGCGACAACGTGACGGAATGCGTGGGCGGGGCCCGGGGTTTGACCGAATCCGATTTGTCGCGCGCTTACAAATCAGCCGTGGACCCGCGACTGAATTACGATCAAGCGATGGAAATCGCTTTTTTGATTGCCGACGAGATGTCCGCATGAACCGGCTCCCTGCGCCAGACCCGGCTACTGGAGTGATCCAGTTGCGTGGAGTCCGCGTCAACAACCTGAAAAACATAGACCTGGATATTCCCCACGGACAGTTGTTGACCCTGTGCGGACTCAGCGGCAGCGGCAAAACCAGCCTCGCACTCGATACGCTTTTTGCCGAAGGACAACGGCGATACATCGAATGTTTCTCGCCGTACACGAGACAGTTCCTGCACCAACTGGAAAAACCCGAGGCGGATGCGATCCATGGCATCCCTCCCGCCATTGCCGTAACCGCGTCACGAAAATCGGGTAATGCCCGCACAACGGTCGGCACGGTTACCGAAATCATCGAATTTCTCAGGCTGCTGTTTGCCCAAACTGCCCAGCTGGTATGCCCCGGCTGCAGCGAAGACGTCAATCGCAGCACACCGCAAGATGTAGTTCGCGAAATTTCAAACGCCGAGATCGGTACACGCATTCAAATCGCATTCCCCGTCACGTGGCAATCTGTTGATGAACGTGACGCGAAGGTGGCCGACCTGAGACGCCAGGGGTTTCGGCGAGTGGTCGTCAACGACACGTCCGTCGACATCGATCAACTTGGTGACCTGCCCCAACAACCAGATGCGACTATGGAAGTGCTGGTGATAGTCGATCGGTTGAAAACAGGAGAGCAATCGACGTCGCGGTGCATCGAATCACTTGAGACCGCATTTTTTTATGGACACGGTAGTGCAAGTGTTTTGCTGGAATCGGCGGCGGATTCCCCCGAGCATCGTACCTGGTTGATTGATGCGACCGCTTGGCAACGCCGCGATTTCCGTAATCGCCTGATCTGCACAAATTGTGATCGTGAATTCGCTGATCCGGAAACGCCCTTGTTCAGCTTCAACAGCCCGCTTGGCGCCTGTCCGGAATGCGAAGGGTTTGGCAGCGTGCACTTTTTGGATAGGGACAAGATCGTCCCGGACTCTTCACTAACTTTACGCGAGGGAGCCATCGCACCGTGGAACTCGCCAGCGTATAGCCATGAGCTGGACGAGTTGATTGCCCTTGCCGATCAACACAACCTGCCACTTGATGTCCCGTTTTCTGAATTGACCAGGCGGCACCTTGACTTGATTTGGCAAGGAGATCGAGCCAATGATTTTGGCGGCCTGAACGGGTTTTTTCTGTGGCTGGAAAAACGCAAGTACAAAATGCACCTGCGAATTTTTTTGGCGCGTTGGCGTTCGTATCGCCATTGTCCCACGTGCCACGGCCAACGGTTAAACGAAACCGCACTCGCCTGGCGTGTCAGGGGATTGAATATCGCAGAGTGGGCAGCGACGCCTCTTGATGAACTGACGCCCCTTCTCGAAAAACAGCTTTCGTCCGACTCTGACGATCGACCTCGCCAGCAGCTAATTGGCCAAATTGGTGACCGCCTCCGCTATCTCTCGGAAACCGGCGTCGGATACCTGACTCTCGACCGACCGCTTAGGACTCTGAGCGCAGGAGAGCGGCAGCGAGTCGCGTTGACGCGTGCGCTGGGATCGACACTGGTTAATTTGCTGTACGTTGTGGATGAACCTTCTTCAGGGTTGCATCCGGACGACGTGCAAAAATTGTTGCCACAAATCCAGGAATTGCATCGTCGTCACAACACGGTTGTTATCGTTGACCATGATCCGGAGATCATTACGTTAGGTCAGCGAACGGTCGAGTTGGGACCGCAGGCAGGCCGATCCGGAGGTGAAATTGTTTTTGACGGGAGCCCCAATGACCTTGCGCACCAGGACACGCCAACCGGGCAATTTTTGGCCGGCGAACGCGGTTTCAGTTTTTCAGCCGAAGGTCGGCGGGACGCGACTCGTGGCAAACTCAAGCTTATCGG
>JBPCVB010000829.1:0-3403 GCA_051010855.1 Pirellulaceae bacterium
GAATCAGGGAACGAGTTTTTGCCCGGGGCCTTTGCCGACAACCTGACCAGCTACGGCGGTATAATGACCGACGGTGCACCGCAAACTCCATTAACCGATTTCATTGCCGCCGGTGCGGCGGGCGCCAGCGGTACCGTGATCGAACCGTTATCGATTCCGTTAAAATTTCCGGACGCCATGCTGCACGTGCACTATGCGCGGGGCTGCACTCTGGCCGAGGCCTTTTACCAGTCCGTCGCGGCTCCGTTTCAGTTGCTGCTGGTGGGTGACCCACTGTGCCAGCCCTGGGCCGTGCCGCCGGTTTTCGAGGTTGCAGGAGTGGACGAAGGTCAAACGGTGAGTGAGGGAGTGGAATTGACTTTCTCGGCCGACGCCGACGGTCCGGAACTTTCGCGGTACGAACTGTTTGTCGACGGCGTGTTACGCGCCGCCACTCCGCCAGATCGATCACTTTCCTTCGATTCCCGACAGCTAAGTGACGGTTATCATGAATTGCGACTGGTGGCGGTGGATAACACGCCGATCGCGACGCGTCAGTTCCAAAGGATTGGTATTCATGTGGACAACGCAGGCCATGATGTCCAGTTGGAGATCGAGGGACCGGGGACATACCAGTTGGGTCGCACCTTGCTGATTAACGTGGCCGCCAATTGTGGTGAATCCGTTGAGATCATTCAGAACTCACGCCGCGTTGGCACGATACAGGGACGCGAGGGCCAGTTGCGAATTGACTGTGCACAATTGGGACAGGGCCCAACTACCCTGCAAGCTGTAGTAAAATTGGACGATCAGCGACAGGTCGCCAGTGCGCCGGTCGACCTGGAAATCACTCCCTGATGGCGGTTATCTGTTTTTGGAAATCGAGTTTGCGGCATGAAACCCACGCCTGATTTCCTGATTCTGTTGAATGAATTCAACGAGTTGCTTCAGGACTGTCGACGCGTGTATCTGGAAAGTGCGCATGCGGTGGTCGAGCATCACGCTCATTTGCTGGATACGCCGGCCGATGAATTCGTGGACATGATGGACGATTTGCATCGGGGCCTGCTGATCAAGTTGTTTGTGTGCATCGGCGGTGCAGGCAAACACTGGTCCGAAAGCGAAGAACATCTGGCAGGTGTGCTGTTCTATCATCTGTGGCGACGCCGCATGCGTCGACCGGAAATTCGCGATTCCATCCGGCATATCGAAAACCAGTCCGAGCATGTGAAGTGGAGTAGCCTGGTGCGACCCTTTGCGGAAATCGAACCGTTGCGGGAACGCATTTCAGAACTGGAAACGTCGGTAATTCGTATCGGCAATTTGATTGCGAAGGCGGATGGCAACGCCACGTCGCTGGAAATGGAAGAATTAAAACAGGTCCAGCAGGAGATCATCGACTATCTGCATAACCGGCCCCCGAAGAAAAAATCCGCTAATGGCCAGCCCTACCAGATCCAGATTGCAGAGGATGAACTGGCTTCAGTGGATGATCTGATGGCGGGCGTGAAAGACGCTGACGAAGCGGAATTGCTGCGTACGCGAACACCGGCGGAAAAACCCGATCTGGAAACCTCGTTGGGCAAGCTCGATCGGCTGATTGGACTTGCCCGTGTGAAGCAGGAAGTTCGCACACTGATCAACTTTTTGAAAGTGCAACAGCATCGGCAAGCAATGGGTCTGCCGCAAACCGAGATCAGTTTGCATATGGTGTTTGGTGGCAACCCGGGTACCGGCAAGACGACGGTGGCCAGGATTCTAGGCGAGGTTTACGCGGCGCTGGGCATACTGGAAAAAGGTCACTTGATCGAAACGGATCGCGCCGGACTGGTCGCGGAGTATGCGGGCCAGACCGCCACCAAAACCGACAAGATCGTTGATCAGGCGCTCGATGGCGTTTTGTTTATCGACGAGGCTTACAGTCTGATTTCCGCGGACAACGAAGATCCGTTTGGGCATGAAGCCGTACAAAAACTGTTGAAACGCATGGAAGACGATCGCAATCGCCTAATCGTGATATTGGCGGGATATCCGCGCGAGATGGAACGGCTATTGTTGTCCAACCCGGGGCTCTCTTCGCGGTTCACGCACCACATTACGTTTGACGATTTCTCGCCATTGGAGCTGGCTGAAATATTTGAGCTGATGTGCAAGTCCAACCAATACAAGATGACCGGACTGACTCGGGCCAGGTTGCAAATGGGCTTTCAGTGGCTGCACGAAAAACGCGACGAGACTTTTGGCAATGGACGTCTCGTCCGCAACCTGTTCGAGCGGGCAATTCGACGGCTGGCCAACCGGGTTGTCGATTCGCCCAAATTGACACGGGGCTTGCTCACACGTTTTGAACATGAAGACATCCAGTTCGATGAGATTCCCGGCGCATTACTGGAGGATCACTTGCTGGAAACCACAGAATTTGCGACTCGCTGTCCGGAATGCGGGATCGAAATCGAGATTGAAAGCAAGCTGCTGGGTCGCAAGGTACGCTGCAAGAGTTGCCGTCACGAATTCCGTATCGGCTGGTGCCCTCCCGTTCATGAATGACCTGTTGTAACGAGACGAGGGTCGGGCCAGGCCCGCATGCCCATGCACGGACTGACTTATCTGGCGTTTGCCCTGCTCACGATTTTTTGCTGGGGTGTTTACGGTCCGATCCTGCATGAAGGCCAGGAAGCGCTCGGCGACGGTCAGCGACTCAGCTACTGGACGCCGTTCATTTGCGTCGGCGTCGCGTGGTTCCTGATCGCCGTGGTCTATCCACTTTTTATGATCCCCCATGAACGGTCGGAGGGTCGTTGGTCGCGGCGTGGTATGGCCTGGTCCTTTGCAGCCGGCGCTCTGGGAGCGGTAGGTAATCTGGGCCTTATCCTGGCTTTCGTATTTGGCGGTGCTCCGGTTTTTATCATGCCGTTGGTGTTCGGGTTGTCGCCAGTGGTCAATACGGTGGCAACGATGATCATGACGCGATCGGCCAGGCGGGCATCGCTGCTGTTTTATCTCGGCATTCTGGTGGTGGCCATTGGTGCGGCCGGTGTCATGTTTTTCCAACCGGCCCCGACGGGACAGCCTGCTGGCAATTCCGAGGCAAGTCTCAACGAGACCGAAAACAATCAAGGCAACCAGGCAACGGACACTGTCAATCCTGATGTCGATGCCAACGACACCAGCGGCTACTTTTTGTGGATGGTGTCGTGCGTAATGGTAACCGCATTGTGCTGGGGCAGTTACGGTCCCGTGATGCACGAGGGACAAATGGAACTCGGTGGCGGAGGAATGCGACCATTCCTGTTTGTGGGACTGGCCTATGTGTTGATCGCTGTGGTCATGCCATTGGTGCTGCAACAGTTCCTGCCTGCCGACCCCGGCGTTCTTAACTTCAACGGCGTCACCTGGTCGCTGGTGGCTGGTATTGCCAATGCGG
>JBPCVB010000830.1:0-9871 GCA_051010855.1 Pirellulaceae bacterium
GGCACTGACATCGGCGTATTCACTTCCAACGACAATGGTCAACAATGGACACCGCAGACGGACGGTCCGGCAACAGTTCCGGTCGAGCAGTTGTTATGGAAAAACGACAATACGTTACTGGCTGTCACACACGGACGGGGCATGTACCTGGGGACCGAAGCGGTCGTTTTTCCAATCGACTATACGCTCGTATCAGATATGCGGACGCATGGTCCATTGCAAAGCCTGTTTTCCAGTGACGACGAATACCTGCGACTGGAAACGAAGCCGTTCCAGAATCCAGATTCACGCAAAACCGTGATCGACTTCCATGCCACGAGTCCGACTCAGACGCCTTCCCAACTTCAGGTCCGAATCGAGTCCAACATTCAGGAAGGTCGATTAACTCAGGTCCAGCAGCGTATTGAGATGCGCAATTACAGTACGGGCAAGCTCGAGTCGTATGCCATTCGCCAACCCACATCCGCGGACGAATCGATCGTGATTGAGCCAACAGGCGACCTGAGTCGATTTGTTGAACCCGGTTCTCAACGCGTAACGGCCCGACTGTCCTGGGCCGGAGAGATGATCTCGGGACTCGACCCCGCCTGGAACGTGTATATCGACGAGGTGGTTTGGTCTATTGAGTAATTCAACGGTTTGAAACGGACCGGACCTCACGCGCCTGCAACGTCAGCAATCAGTTTGGCGGCCAGCGTGATTCCTTCGCGCGGAATAGTGTGTGGTCCGGCAAACTCGATAAACTCATTTTGCATCTCAAATTCGGCGAACAGATCGCGCAGCCACTGGGCACCGACAAACGGCAAGATCGGATCCTGATTCCCGTGCGATTGAACGATTTTCAAACCGCTTTTGGTGGCGGCGTATTCCCGCCAGGTTGATTCGCCGAGCAATGTCCCCGACCACACGATCAATCCACCAACCTGGTCGGGCAGTGACAGTGCCGTTTCGGTAGCCAGCATAGCCCCTTGGGAAAAGCCGCCCAGCACAAAACGGGCCGGCGCCAATTCACTCTCTTCACGCAGCTGTTCGATGACAGACATAATCTGGTCGCGTCGTGTGTCCAGCAACTCCGGCCGGCTTTGCCGCATATCCCGTACGTCGCCGCTATCAATCATTTGTTGCAACTTGGCCATATCGATCGGCCACCATGCTCGCGATTCGTAAAACCCGCCCATATCGAGTTCGAGTGGACCTGCGGGAAAAACAAAACGTATCTGCTGCAGGCGATCCGGTTCAGAACGAAAAAGTTCGGCAGCGCAGGGTACGAGGTCCTCGCCCGGTGCTCCGAATCCGTGGCAAAGCATGACGACGGCCCGCAGTCCCTTTTCGCACCCGGGAGTGTCAACAATCACACAACCAAGGTCTCCAATTGTCTGACGTGTCGCCGTTAATGATTGCGTTTCCAAAGCTATGTCTCCTTATGGCCGGGCTGGTCGCCAAACCGGAACCCGCCGTTAACTGCAATAATCTGTCCGTTTATGAAGTCGGCCTCGTCGCTGGTGAGAAATGCCGCCAGGGCAGCCACATCTTCCGGTATACCCCAGCGAACCGATAGTGACTCGTGGCAAGCGCGGTCCTGCCAGCTTGGTGATGCCGATTGGCCCCATTCCGTTTTTATCCATCCCGGTGCGATGGCGTTAACCCGAACGTTGGGCGCCAACGACTGGGCCAGGCTTTTGGAAAAGGCCATTACGGCGCCTTTTGATGCCGCAAACATTTCGCCACTGTCACCTGCCATACCCTGTGCGACCTGATCCCAGCCAATATTAATAATCGTTGGCCGTGGCCGCGACCCGTCGTGTGTGGTCATACGGCGTCCCACTAACCGCGACAACAAAATGGTACTTGTTACGTCAACTTGCAATACAGCATCCAGTTTTGTTCTGAAATCCCAGGTCGCTGCGTCGCCTGTCAGTACATCAATTCCTGCGTTGTTGATCCAGATCTGCACGCTGCCACGCCACTGCCAACATCGTTCAACGAAGTCTTCGAGTTGCTCATGACGGGCAAAATCCTGACAGATCACGGTACTCTCGCGACCGAGATTGCCGATTTCATCGCTGACCGTTTGGGCCTCCGCATTGCTGGTAGCCGCGTGCACGATGACATCGCATCCACTGGCAGCCAGTCGCAACGCCATGGCCCGCCCGATACCCGATGACGAACCCGTAACAACGGCCACCCTGTTTTCAAGCAGGCCATCAGTCATTGTTCACCAGGTAACAAGCCATTTCGACATCGCTACGCACGATGATGTAGCGATCGTGGACGCAAAACGTGTTCCAGCAAACACCGCTGACCGTTTCCATGTCGTCGATTTCTTCATAACCATCGGGTGTCGCCCGGATCAGATGCAGCGACCCTGTTTCGCTGTGGACCACGATCATTTCGCCGACGATCAGCATTTGACCGTGTCCAAATCGGCCTCTTTTCCAGACACGTTTACCGGTTTGCAGGTCAACGCATTCCAGAATTCCGTCGGACAATCCGTATGCGTATCCATCGTAGATTACAGGGCTGGTCAGCTTGGTTTTTAACACTCGCTGGCTTTTCCATTGCGAGTCAGCGGACCACTCCCCTGCCCGATTCCTTGTAACAGCAAACGCTTCGGCACCTGCCCCGTAACCTTTGGATACCAGGAACTGGTTGTCATTAAATAGATTGGCCTGGGACGTGTTGGCGTCGGAGTCGCTGTTGCCGGGCCAGTCAAAACTCCACAATACGTCACCGGAATCAATATCGTGACCGGTCACAGTACCGGCATTCACGCACACGATTTGTCGTTTGCCTGCGATTTCGTGCAGCGTAGGTGAGCTGTAGCCGATTCCATCATCGATGGCTCGCCAGACTTCAGCGCCGGTATTTCTGTTAAATGCCACAAGTGTTGCCTGATCCTCCTCGGGTGGTCCACCGCCAGGCACAATTACCATCTCGTCCACGACCAGGGGAGATCCGGCCCGCCCCCAGGCAACTCGCGAAACCTCCTGCTGGTAGTCGTATCCCTGCGTCGTTCGGCCTTCCGTGTATTCAATATTCAGCAAATCAAGCAAATCCTGTTTCCAGATTAGTTGCCCGTTGTTGATATTCAGGCAAACGAACATTCCATTGCCGCCCAGGGCGTAAATATGGCCTTCATGCAAGGTCGGTGTCGTGCGGGGCCCTATTCCTCCGAGTGCATCATCGTGACGACGGTGATGGTAGTAAGTCCAGATGATGTCACCCGATTCGATGTCGTAACAAGTGACCGCTTCATTGGATCCCTGCTGTTCCATCGTAAAGATGTACTTGCCGCGAGCTGCGACGCCTGACCATGCTTGCCCGACCTCCGTGCGCCAAATTTCCTCCAACTGATTCAGTGATTTCAGCTCTGGCGCAAATCCGGAAATCAATCCGTCACGTTTGGGCCCGAGAAACTGGGAAAAGTCGTTGACCGACGCCGCAGTCAGTTCAGTGGCCTTGCCCGAGCCGGCGTTCGTCGTGTGTCGCCAGTCCCAAAAACGGGGTTCCCAGCGATCGATGCCCATTCCGCCTGTAAACACGGGGCGAAAAGTGACAAGAAATCCGCCAGCAGCAAGAACCAGCAACATCGGCGCGATTCGCGACCAGCTCTTTGGCAATCCGCTAAACCACAGCCAGCCAATCCAGCACGCCCCGAAGACACCCACTCCGATTGCGAAAATAATTCGCGCCAGCGCAAAATCAAACTGAAACAGGTTGTCCGACAGTTCCCGCCGAAATTGAAATGAAAGGACATACAGGACCGGCCAAAGCAACGTTAACAGAATCAACAACCACGGAATCCACTTGACTCGTCTACCGGTTGCAGATTCGGTACTAATTTCTGTTGAATTCACGAATCGTTCTCTAAACACGGATACAGCATCAGGCATTATTCAGATAAGCTGTTGACCGAAAATTCGCCATGCGACACAACGACTCCGTTAATGAGTGAAACACGACTGCCATTTGCTGACCGCCTGTCGCTCGCCATTGTCGACAGGCAAACGCCCTTGATCGTAGGTATCGATCCACGTCCTGAACGCTTGCCTGACGGATTGCGACTCGATACCAGTATTCAAGAGCCGACACAGACTGCCGACGCCTTTGAGACGTTTGCCTGTGAAATTATTGACGTGGTGGCTCCGCTGGTCCCCGCGATCAAACCGCAAGCCGCTTTTTTTGAAATGCTGGGTCCGCCCGGCATGGTCGCGCTCGGCAAGGTAATTGACTATGCAGTCGACCACGGGCTTCTGGTGATTCTGGATGGCAAGCGGAACGATATCGGCAGCACCGCCACTGCGTATGCGACGGGATGGCTCGGTCGCAAACCTCAAAGCGCTTGGGGCTGCGACGCGTTAACAGTTAATCCTTACCTCGGCGACGACAGTCTGCAGCCCATGATCGACCATGCCATCCACTCAGCCACCGGGCTGTTCGCATTGGTCAAAACATCAAACCCGGGCAGCAACACGTTTCAGGAACTGGTCAGCGATAACGACCCGCTGTACCGCCATGTGGGGCGCTGGATTCAACAGGCGGCAGCCGCTACCAGCGGCGATTCCGGATATGGAGTGATCGGAGCGGTGGTCGGCGCTACACATCCGGCTCATCTGACTGAATTGCGTGAACTCATGCCAAACACCCTGTTCCTGGTTCCCGGGTACGGTGCTCAAGGTGGTGCGGCCGCTGATATCGCACCGGCATTCGACGACCGCGGTGGTGGCGCAGTTGTAAACAGCTCGCGCGCCATCATCTTCGCATGGGAACACGAGAAATACTCCGGTTGCAGTTCATGGCTGGCAGCCGTCGAATCCGCTACGAAAGACGCAGCACAGGAATTGGGCGAAGTAGCAGGATTGCAAAGTGATTAAAGTTGCTCGAATCGCGAAAAAGCCCAGTAGCATCGGGGTGATCGTCATTCAAACGGGCGTTTGGTGTCAAAAGCCGATATAGTAGCGATTGTGTTGCCCTTCCCGAACTGAGGGATTCAATCGCCATGGCACTCGGCCTCAATTCTCACCTCGTCGCATTTATGCTGACTCTGGCCACTTGCGTTTTCGTTCCTGAATCCCTAACAGCGTTACAGGATAATGGCGGGACGAACTACGCAAATGAAGAGCTCGGCGTTTCGCTCCAGCTGCCCGACGAATCATGGGCGCTGGATGACAAGAGCGAGGGGGCCATCAAGATCCTTTTGTTTTCGCCCGACGACACGCAACGAACCCGGGCCGTCGTGATGGTTTTTCCCAAAAATGCCGTGCCTGATGGACTGATGACACGTGAAGTCGGAATCAAGCGAGCGTTTGGTGACCAGTACCGAAGGGTGTCGTGGGAAGAAGACATTGAATTTGCTGATCGCATTGCGAATCGCCTGGAGTACGAATCGATTGGGACGCGGTCGATCGAATGGGCGTTTGTCGAAGGCGACGCATTGGTCATTTTTCAGGTGAGTGCACCCAAGGCTGAATGGGAAAAGCCAGAGGTTACTGCGGCGCTCAACACGATGCGCGATTCGCTGACCTACCAGCCACCGGCCGTGGTTGCGGTCGCCGCTGCCGACATCGATCTGTCGACTCCTGAAGAGATACGCGCCAAACGGCAGAAGGCGCTTGCCACGGAAGAAGCCAGATCCTTTGAAGTTACTCATCACGAATTGCAGGTCGTGATTTCTCCCGCCGACAAAAGCCTACGAGCCGAGGACAAACTGACGGTCGACTTCCTGCAGCCGGACGTCAATTCCATTGAACTCTACACCACAGTGGTGAAAGTCGACAGTGTCGACGGTCCTGAGGGCAGCACCTGGTTGGTGGCACCCGGTCCAAATGGCAGCGACAAATTAACTGTGACGTTCGCGGATTCGTTCGCGCAAGGAGAATCAGTTGAAATAACGGTCGTCACCTCCAGCGACGACTATTTTCAATCGATCGATCAGCAGCTGGTGGCCGAAGTTTCGGTGATGGGGCAGATCAGGGAGCCGTCAAGCTACTCGACTCACATCGTTTATTATCCGATCGATCCGATTAACGACGCCACAGCCAACATCTCGCTGACCGTGCCGCCAGGATACACGGCGATCACAGGTGGAGAACTTGTTGAGCAGGAATCGGACAGCGAGTCGTCGACTTTTGTTTATCACAATCGCCATCGCCGCAAACGGTTGCTTCCGTTCGGCTTTGCGGTCGGCCAGTACATCTCGCAGTCAGCGACTTCGGATTCCGGACTGAGGCTAACAGTGTTTGGCTACGCCGGCGAGGAGGAACTGGTGCGGCAACGAGTCGACGTGGCGGTCGAAGCAGCCAATTTGTTTGAAGAGATGATGGGTCCCTTGCCCTGGAAGGATGTGCGATTCGCCCATGTTACTCCGGAACGCAAGGAAACCGGCGTGAGTACGCCGGGTATGATTGTGATCTCGGATGCTTTTTTTGGCGACCTCTCAGAGACCGACCTGTCGGATGGCAACCTTAATGATCCCGACGTATTCAGCCTGCTGGTCGTCGCGGATGAACTGTCACACCAATGGAACATCTATGCCGCGCCTTTGTCGAATGAACTGGGCGAAGGAATCTCCACGTTTACAAATATGTTGCTCATTGAGAGCCGGCACGGTGATGAATCGTTCCGCAGTGGCATTGGATTTTGCAGGGACGCCTACTTGCTGACTTCGGCGTTCAATAAAGATGTCGCGATCGCCAATCCGGCGATATACGAAACGAAGGCGTACCGGGGCATCGTGTTTTGTAAAACGCCTGTGATTCTGACCATGTTGCGAGATCGGGTTGGTGACGAAAAGTTTTTTGAAGCGTGGCGGGCAGCCTTCAGTCAATTCGATCCTGGACAGGATGGTTTTGATATCGTGGAACAGGCCTTTAATGAAACGACAGGTGAAGATCTGTCGTGGTTTTTTGATCAGTGGTTTTTCCGGGCGGGCTACCCGCTACTCAAGCTTGAACATTCACAAACAGACAGCCACCTGGCCGTCACAATCTCGCAACAACAGACCACTCGACCATACCGGCTCTCAGGCATCTTGCGTGCCACCGGTTCACAGCCGGGTCAGGTCGTCGATCAGGTAGTTGAATTGAATCAGGCAACGACGGAGGTGGAGATTGAGTGTGCGTTTCCTGTCATCAGCGTCGAATTTGACCCTGACGACCGGTTGCTGAAAAAGATGGTCAAGCAGGATCAGTGATTACAAGCCTTTATTCGAGACAGGTGACTGATGTCTATTCCGATCGTATATTTTGAAATTGCCGGCCAGGATGGCGCGGCATTGCAGCAGTTTTATCGAGACCTGTTTGGCTGGGAGATCAGCGATTCAGCGAGCATTTCGTCCGAGTCAACTGGCGGTTTGCCTGGCGGAATTCGCGAGGATCCAGCCGACAAGGTGCTGTACATGGGTGTCAGCGAAATCGATGAGCAACTGGAAAAAATCGTTGCAGGAGGCGGCGAAGTGGTGCTGCCTCGCACCGTTGTGGAAGGTGTTGTGACGTTCGCTCTGTTCAGGGATCCGGCTGGCAATTTGCTTGGGCTGGCCGAAATCGGATCGTGGTAGCCTGGACAGCGGCGAAAGCAAATGGTACTCGCCCGGTTCCATTGCTGCGCGTCGGGCTATGTTTGCACCACGCAATTACCGAGTCCTTATCAAATCTCGGACGGCTCCCGGTGTGATCGTTGTGCCGGCATGTTCGATCAGCTCAATATGTTTGAGGCCCTGTAAATGCCGCAGTCCGGCATCGGTCACATTGGTATGATCCAGTCCGATGCCAGTGAGCATCTGCAAGGAATCAAGGTGCCGCAAATCGTCATCGATCACCGGACAATAACCTAATTGCACTTGTTCAAGATTGGGCAACCCGGATAGATGTCGCAGTTGCGAAGCCTCGAATTGGTCAGGTGGAAACTCGACCGCATACACCATGCCCCCATCGGTACGCTTCAGCATCCGCGCACCGGCCATTTCCAGCGCGAAAATTGATGGCTCGAAATCAACGCCCACCGTGTCACCGGGCCGACGGTGAATAGGTGGAGAGTTCTGTCGCGTGACCTCTTCGTGATCTTTGTAATAGGCCACTGTTTTCTGCCCCGGCCAGACTCGCGATACAAGCATCACGTCGCCCTGGTATCCGACTTCCGCGAAATAGCGCGAATAGGTCCAGGTTTCACCAGGAAACGGAACGCGCAGCGACTCCCACGTGGAAATTGTTTCGTGTTGATTTGACCGCAACACCACCGCTTTTGGCATGTTGTCCGAATAGAGTACGTGAGCCACCAATTGTGGCGTGACGCCATAGTAAATGCCGGCCGGAATGATCAGCATCAAGGCTGCCGTCACCTGCTGCCAAATTGGCTGAGGCCACATCTGTCGGGCACCATTAACCTCGCCACATCGCCATAACAGCCAGGCACCTGCGGCTCCCGTCGCAATATTCCATGGACCGACACTGTAGTTCCACTGCATGAAGACCAGTTGAGCGGCAATCCCCAGATGCAACAGCAAACAGGCTGGCGCGGCAACTCGCGGTTTCAGCCAGGCCAGCAGAGCCAACCCAATCTCCAGCACGGGCACAATGATCGCATACATGTAATAGTAGTCACCGGCTTCGAATCCCATGCGGTCAAGGACCGTGTACGACACAGGCCCCAACCAGTAAGGCGAAAGCAACTTGTGCACGCCGGCCCACAACCACATTGAAATCAGGTACCAGCGCACCAGATCCTGCAGGCGTTCAAAAATGCATCCTGCCATCAACACCGTCAATCCGACCATTTGTGGCTGGCATCGTATCAAGTCAGTGGCAAAGGCCAACAAAAGCAATGCGACCCAGACAAAGAACCAGCGGCGTGGGCAAAGCAAAACACCGTAGAGCGCCAACAGCAACACGATGCCCATCGACATCGGCGGCAGCCACGTAAACAGCCTGAGATTGGGCGGGTAGACGCGAAGTTCCCACAGTGGCCACGTAATCAGGATGGTCGAAACCAGACTGGCAACCACTACGGTCAACATTAGAAATTGCCATTCGCCGATCTGCTGCAGCGCAGGAATCAGGCGTTTCCAGCCGACGATCTCGCGTGATTCATCCAGGCGTGTCTGATCAGATGTTGAACTGTTCATCCACCGAGATTCCCCCCTTTTTCAAAGGGGGGCAAGGGGGGTTCGAGACTTACATGCGAGGTTCGAGACTTACTGGCGGTCAAGCTTGTGAGATGGGCAGGAATCGATACGGCGATGTTAAAACCAGTATCGCGGCCGCAGTACAGAACGTGCGACTGGTGATGCAGTGATGACCTGTCCAGCTGCCATCGCTGTTTTGCACATCGATCAACTTGTCCCGAACGACCGGATACCATTTGTTCCAGTCATCACCGCCCTTTTTGAGCATGGTTTCGGTGATCAGGTGGAACGCAAGAAACTCCTCGCCGCCCGCTTGGGTAAACGGGGTATTATCACGGGTCACCAGACCGAGCACATCGTCAAAGGCTTTCTTGGCAACCGGGTCGTCTTCCAGTTCCATCGAGTACAACACGCGAATGCCGGTGGCATTCTTGTAAAGCGTGTGCATCCAACCCTGTTCGTTCAAGTTGCCGCGCATGACTTCGATCAGGTGTTCGGCTGTCTTTGCCGGCGCCGCACCGACGGACAATCCGACCGAGTGGGCCGCTCGCAAACTTACCCAGCCCATCACCGTTCCCAGTACCGGTGCCCAGCTTTGGGCGCCCCAGTCACCTCGCGCATCCTGGGCCCGCACGATCGCGTTAACGACTCGGGTCAAGGAATTTTTTAACGGCACGGGGTTATCACCCTGACCCAGAATCTGGCTAAAGAACAATGCGGCGAAGAAACTGTGCGCGTGACGACCGATCTTGT
>JBPCVB010000831.1:0-9009 GCA_051010855.1 Pirellulaceae bacterium
TCGGGTTTTCCGCCATGGGAATCAAAAATGGCAGGTAGAACCTGCGACCCATCTGTTTGACCGAACCTGGGCGATAAGTCGACCAGTGTTCTTCGGCTGGTTGCGCCAAACTGGAAAAGAATGGCAGGGTCATCCGCGTGTCAAACCTGCCGGTTGACCCGGGGCGATAGGGCGTGTCCGGGCTTGCCGGCGTAATCGCGGGAACCGGTGTTCGCGGAGCGGGAACCGGCGGAACGTCTGGCGTTTGGATTGCCGACTGCTGCTGGAACTGCGAATCGCGGCGAACTGGAACTGGAGCCACGCTCGTAACGTGTGGTTCAGGTGCGTCACCTTGTCTCGATTGCCACACCAACGGATCCGGCGTCTGGCTCGGCATAACCGGTGCAAATGCATTGGTGTCAACCTGCGGCTCTGGCACGTTCGATTCACCCGTTGATTGGGTATCCGTTGATGGAACGGGCGCGGGAACGGGAGCAACCGGTTTCGGGTTCTTGTCCTCCGATTCGGCTAACGGTCGCCAGGGCGTGCTACGCTCGCTCGGCAGCTGGACCGGCGCGATGTCCTGACGTTCCTGTTTGGTCGCCGCAGCAGGAGTAACCGACTCCGTTTTTTTTGCTCTCCGCGAAGTCGGTTCGTCCAGCATTGACTTAACGGCGGCGGCGACTACCCCTCCGGAGCTCTTTACGGGCTCAGGAACCATGGGACGCGGGATTTCCGGTTTGGTTTGAATCGCAGCAACAGGTACAGGCGGTACCGGAGGCGCGGGAACCGGCTGGACAGGTTGGGCAGCTCGCGGAAATGTGTCGACAAAGCGCGGGGCAGTTCGCTGTCCGGGCAGCAAGTGACAACCGCTTGCGAACAAAGTCGCAACGGCAATCAAAAACAAAATGCTGCGTGAGAAACCTGTCACGGCGCATCCGGGCAAAATCAATACTGATAACTGAAATGATCCGTAATGCGATATCGTCCGGTGTTATCGCAGGAAACAGATTAACGCTTTCACCTCGGGCATTCGTTGCGTTGCGAGCATGCCGAACAAGCCAAATCAATTACCTGAGTGGCAAGGTCAAGGGGCGTGAAAGCGGAATTGGAGCCGGATCAGCAGGGTCAGGTAAACCTTGCCGGTTCGAGATCAGACATGGTCGCGTGAGGCAGATCGACTCGGCTCCGGAAGCGATCGTAGGTCGAATTGATATTTGCTTGTCGACGATCTCTCCTCCCGGGCGCAGGAAGCAGGTATTTCAACAGAATCAACCCCTCACAAATCGCGGCGGAAGGACCATGTCTGAAAAGAAATCAGCATCCGCGGCGTGGGCGAATTTTTGCCGACATTCATGCCCTCCATCAATTCCGATGACTCATCATTCAGTCTAAACCACCCGCAAAATCGAACCATGCCCTGTCAAAAGGGTCTCCGACAGCACAGATTACCATTGATTTGAGAATTTGATCGGCAGTTAATGGACGCATTCCTTGTTCATCACTATCGACCAATCAATCGGATTCATTCTGATGACAGCTGATCCATCTGTCCGCGAACAACGCGAATCACATTTTCGAACTGCCTTGAAAACACTTTCGTGGCGAGTCATTGCAACGCTGACAACGGTGATCATCACGTGGATCATTACGGGCAGCCTCGACAGTGCCTGGAAAGTGGGCAGCCTGGAATTTGTTACCAAGATGGCGTTGTACTATCTGCACGAACGAGCATGGCAGCTGGCACCGCGCGGTTCTATCCGTAAGGTGTTCGGTCGTAACGGGTAATCCGGTAACGCAGCATCTTTCGCATCAGAAAAGCCACCGAAACTCATCGTCAACCGAGTATCATGGAGGAAGCCACAGCACAATTTTTCCCGCCAGGACTTTTCCGCCCGGAACGTCTTATGTCCGCATCCTGTCTTTTCTTCTGCCTTACCTGCCTCGCCGCCCTGGGCGATCCCGTCACACACGAATCGACGGATCAGGAAGAGGTGATCGTCGGTCAGGCCGTCGTTTTGCTGATAGATAATGTTGCGGTGCCGGCCGAACAAGCCGGCGTGATCGAGGAGTTTCTGGCGACCGAGGGCGACCAGGTCGACTCAGGCCAGGTCGTCGTGAAGTTGCACAGCGAGCTGTATCAACTGGAAGTGGAAATTGCACGTCGCGAACTGGAAGCGGCAACGCTGGCCAGTGAGAGCGATGTTAATTTGCGGTATGCCGACAAGTCACGCGATGTCGCCAAAAAGATCCTGGAACGCAACCTTGAAATTGCGGACGCCGTATCCAAAACCGAAATCGAACGTTTGCAGCTGGAATATGAAAGGGCAATCCTCGCCGGCGAACGCGCCGAAATGGATCAGAAGATTGCGGTGACGGGCCGCGATACTCGTAGCGCCGAATTGCGTGCCGCAGAACTGAAAATGTCGCAGCGTAACATCCGTTCACCGATTTCTGGGCAGGTCGTGGAATTACTGGCCCAGCGAGGAGAGTGGATCAATGTCGGTGAACCTCTGCTGCGAGTCGTCCGCCTTGATCGATTGCGAGTCGGTTTTTTCCTGGACGCTGACAAATTCGACAGTCGACTTGTCGGCAAGCCGGTTGAGTTTCTGGTGGACATGCCGCCCGACGGGCAAGAGCAGTCGTTTCGCGGCATAGTAACGTTCGTCAGCCCGGAAGTCATTCCCAACCGCGGTCAAATTCGCGTGTGGGCGGAAATTGAAAACCCCGACCTCAGCTTGCGCCCGGGCACGGCCGGTGCGCTGCGTATCTCCCTGGAATAGTTACCAATTCCGCGGCTTCAGCGCGAACTGGTGGTCGCGAACAGATACGGATCCAGTCCCAGCTCATAGAACTGTTGCCGGCGGTCCTTGTCCTGGCGACGCAAAATCATACGGTCCGTCAGATAACGACTTTCCAGACGTCGCTGGGCCGCAAGAAACAGCCGGAACAGGCGACTCGACAACTCGCCGCCCTTACCCGAGTACCTGGAGACGATTCTTTCGTGTCCAGCATTGCCAAAGCCCAGAGTCAGTATTTCGTCATCCAGAGAAACGAAAATACGGCAACTTCCAGGGTCACCTTGCCGGCAGCCACGACCAATCAGTTGCCAGTCGACACGCGCAGCTTCGTGAATTTCCGTCAGGATCACGTGCAAACCACCGGCGTCACGCACCTCGCCAGCCAGTTTGATATCCGTTCCGCGTCCGGCCATATTTGTGGCCACCGTAACTCGCCCGGCCTGACCGGCTGCGGCCACAATCTCAGCTTCGCGTTGATTCTGGTTGGCATTGAGGACCTGGTGCTCGATTCCGGCCTGTTGTAGTTGCTCTGACAAACATTCGGAATGCTCAACGGTGCGTGTACCGATCAACACGGCGCGACCGGCAGCGACCATTTGCTGTGCCTCGTCCACGACCGCTTGATATTTGGCCGATTCATCGGCAAACACGCGAACGGGCAAGGTGGTTCGGTGCAGCGGACGATTCGTCGGCACACGCGTGACCTGCCTGGCAAACACCTGGCGAAACTCGCGGCGGGACGTCCACGCGGTGCCAGTCATACCAGCCAGATGCGGATAAAGTCGAAACAGAGTCTGTATGGTGATTGATGCCGTCTGCCGATTCTCCGTGGAAATCTCCAGCGACTCACGGGCCTCGACGGCTTGATGCAACCCGTCCTGCCACTGCCGGCCTTCGGCGATCCGACCCGTGAACTCATCGATGATGACAACTTCGTCATCGCGTACTGTGTAAGTCTTCTCGCGATGGAAATCTCGATGCACCTTGATGGCGTTTTCCATATAGCGTCTGAGTTCGTGCACGCTGATGTCGCGGGTACCCTCGTTTTGCGGCAAGTTCTTTAGTTTGACCATGCCGTGCGCCAACAGGCTGATGCGACGCGAATCGCGCTCGTACTGATAGTCCTCCTCTTCGAGGAATTCCGGAGCGAATTCCGCCGCCCAACGCAGGCAATCCGATTGCTGTTTCCGATCGTCCGGATTGACCATGGCAATCACCAATGGCGTACGGGCTTCATCGATCAAGATCGAGTCAGCTTCATCGATTATTGCGAAATGGAATGGACGATGGCGACAGAACTGGCTGGCCGCTTCGGGACCAGCGGCATGCGTCGTGATCCGATCACGCAGAAAGTCGAATCCCAACTCGCGTGAAGTGGCATAGGTGATGTCGCGTTGCCAAGCCTCGCGTCGCAGCGCAGGATCGTCGCCCGTCTGGACCACTCCAACTGACAAGCCGAGCAGGCGGAAGATGGGTCCCATTTCCCGTGCATCGCGGGCCGCCAGATAGTCATTGACGGTCACAATGTGAGTGCCACGGCCTGCCAATGCGTAAAGAAATGCCGGCATCGTGGCCGCCAGTGTTTTGCCCTCGCCCGTCTTCATTTCAGCAATTTTCAGGCGAGCCATATCGATGGCTCCCTGGATTTGCACGTCGAACGGTACCAGCCCCGTGGTCCGGCGACTGGCCTCGATCACCAAACCGAATGCAGGTGCCATCAAGCCCGGCAGAGGCCGGTTTCGCAGGACTTCGTACTTCAATCGCAGACTTTCGTCACGCAATCCCGCATCGTCCAGCTGGGCGAATTTCGCCTGCTGCCGCCGGATCTTGCGAATCAGCGAGTGGTCCGATTGTGACGAATGTATTGGCACCGCAGTCGTGTCTCGCGAAGTCTGTCTGTGTAACTCTTTGTATAATAGTCGAATGCAGCCGATCGTAGAGCAGATAAAAAAACTGGCCGAACAACAATCCGATCTCGTCGGATTTTATCGACAGACGATTGAGTCCGTCGCGGAGTCCTGTGATGCGCTGGCCGCAGCCGTATGGGACTGCAGCGTGTTGCCGTTTCATGCAACCTGTCAGTACTCCCGCGACTCGTCGCGCCCGGTGCATGTGGGGATTTCCCAGCACGAACATATTGAATTGCTGCAGCGCGCGATTAATCACGACGATGTCGTTCAGACAGATGTCAATCATAACTCGGAATCTCAGAATTCGGTTGTCCTTGTGGGACGCGTCCAACGTGGACGCGCTCACGATTTGATCGAGGTATTTTGCCCGACTGACCAACCGGATGAGTATTACGCCGCGGCACGCGAGCAACTACAGTTGTGCTGTGTGACGGTCAGTGAATCACTAGCCTCAAACTCCTTTGCTGTACAGCCCCTGCCTGCAACGGCGACGACTCCTCTTTCGACTGCAAGGGCGTTGCAGGGATTTGAGGAATTTGCGGCCAACGTTCATAGCTCCATCGATTTTCAGGCGGCCTGTCACAACATCGTCAATGAAGCGCAGGCGGTATTGAAATGCGACCGTGTTTCCATAGTCCGGTTTGATCGCAAATCCAAGACGATCGCCGTGAGCGGCCTGCCCAAAATCAATCGCCGATCCAACACCATTCGTGCCCTGGAAAAACTCGGGGACGCGGTACTGCCCGCCGGTCAGCAGTTTTGGTATCCCGATGAGGCAACGGAAGTACTGCCGCAAATCCGGCAGCCGCTGGACCAGTATCTGGCCATCGGCGTAACACGCAGCCTGGTCGTCGTGCCAATCTTCGAGCAAGCGGACGAATCACAGCCGAGTCCCGAGCAGGTAACGGATAGAACCAGGCAGCGCGTGATTGGCGGGATAGTGTTCGAGAACTTTACCGGACAATGGCAACGCAAAAACATGCAACCACCGATCGACCGTGTCGCGCGTCATGCAGCGGTTGCCTATCGCAATGCCTACACGCATCGCGAGCTGTTTCTGTATCCGTTGTGGAAAGGACTGGGCAAGGTCACCGGGCCGCGCATTCTGCCGCGAGTCCTGTTGGGCATCGTGGCGCTGGCGATCATGATCGCTGCGTTGTTTTTGATCCCTTCCACGCTGGTGGTCAGTGGCCAGGGTGAACTGGTCCCGCAATCGCGTCGCAATGTCTTTGCGCAAGTCGATGGTCAGGTTACCGACGTGCATGTCCTGCAGGGGACGGTCGTCGACACCGGTACTCTGCTGGTCACGATGACCAGCAATGATCTGGAAATCGGTCTGGCGGATATCGAACATGAGATTGATCTGGCCACCCGGCAAATCGACGCACTTGATCGTTCACGGCTGACGGACGCGGGAAGTGTTGATCTGGAACAGGCGGACATCGAGCGGTCTTCGCTGGTGCAACGGCTGGAAAGTCTGGAAATTCGTCGCGGGATTTATCACGAGCAAATTTCCGAATTGTCGGTACGTAGTCCGCTGGATGGCCAGGTTATTTCGTCGGATCTGGAGCGGCGCTTGCTGGACCGTCCGATTCGCAAAGGTCAAATCCTGATGGAGATCGCAGCAACATCAGGGCCGTGGGTTATCGAAATGGACTTGCCCGACCGTCGCATCGGTCATTTGCAACGCGCTCGCAGGCAATCCGGCCAGCCGTTGCGTGTCAGCTTCGTCCTTGCGGCTGACCCAGGCCGCCGCTTGACCGGCACCGTATCCAGAGTTTCCCTGGCAACCCAGGTGAAACAGGACTCGGGACAAACCATTCGCGTCACAATCGTCCCTGACGATACCGAGTCCATCGACATTCGGCAGGTCCGAACGGATGTCAGCGTGCGTATCGAATGTGGCCCATGCAGTCTGGGATACGCGTGGTTGCACGATGTCAATGAGTTCGTTCAATCGAAGATTCTGTTTTATTTGTGGTAATGCGACGCAAGAGCCCGATCATAAATGTCCGTCGTTGATCCAGGAATGTTGGCCTCCGAAGACCGTCCGCTGCAATTGCGCCGCCGTCTGGACCTGGAATTGCACAAGACCTGGTATCAGCACGAACCGTGTTGGGTCGTCAAGGATCCGGTGGCGTTGCAATACTGTCGTTTGCGTGAACCTGAACACCTCGTCTTTCGGTTACTGGATGGCCAGCACAGCCTGCGAGACATCCACGCCCGTTTGGTGGCGGAGTTTCCCGATCAGCTGATCCGCATGGTTGACGTACAGCAACTGGTTGCTTCGCTGAACTCGCAGGGCCTGCTGGTTTCCGGAGCGTCCGGCCAGGCTCGTCCATTGCTGGAGCGTGCCGGCAAGATCCAGCGTCAAAAGGCCGTGCAATTACTGTCCAGTGCTCTGGTGTTGCGGTTGCCTGGAGTTGATCCCGAGCGATTGTTGACACGACTTTATCCATGGGTGCGATGGTTCTTTACCCGAACCTGTGTCGCGCTGTGTATTTTGCTCGGCGCGGCCGCTGCGATCCTCCTGCTGACGAACTGGGACGAATTTGCTCGTCGTTTGCCGGATTTCTACAGCTTTTTTGGGCTGCAAAACCTCGTGGCGATGGCGGGCATTCTGTTTGTGACCAAAACGTTGCACGAGTTGGGGCACGGATTAGCGTGCCGGCATTTTGGTTGTGAGTGTCATGAAATCGGATTTATGTTTCTGGTCATGATGCCGGTCATGTATTGCGATACAAGTGATTCATGGACGCTGAAAAACAAATGGCACCGGATGGCGATTGGTGCTGCGGGAATGTACGTCGAGTTGATTCTGGCGGCGATCGCCACATTCGTGTGGTGGTACACGAATCCCGGCTGGCTGCACTATCTCAGTCTCAACATCATGTTCCTGTGCTCGGTCAGCACGATTATTTTTAACGCCAATCCGCTGTTGCGTTACGACGGCTACTACATTCTGTCGGACTGGCTGGAAGTCCCCAATCTGTCGCAGAAGTCCCGTTCAGCCTTGCTCAGCAAATTGCGAGTCTGGTTCCTGGGCATGGACCCGCTGCCTCGGCGACAGTTGCCCGAGCGACGTCTCACATTGTTTGCGTTTTACAGTGTGGCCAGCGTCATTTATCGCTGGTTCGTTTTGATCGTCATCTTGTGGTTCCTTTCCGAGCTGTTTGAACCGTGGGGACTGCAGGTCGTCGGACACTTCCTGATCGCATTGTCGATTATTGGGCTGGTTGGTGTTCCGCTGTGGAAAGCGTTTCGATTTTTTTCGTATCCAGGGAGACTTCGTCAAGTGAACTACCGGCGATTGGCCGTAAGCGGCTCCGTGTTGGCAGCGGTACTGGTTGTTGTGTTTACGCTGCCAATGGACTACTACGTTGATGCACGGCTGGTCGTGCGTCCTCACGATGCCCAGAAGGTGTATGTAACCTTGCCTGGTACTCTGCCTGAATCAATGGTTGAGCCCGGTCAAACAGTGACCAGTGGCCAGGTGCTGGCCGTTCTGCGGAACCCCGCCGAGCAGGTGCGGTTGCAGGAATTGCATGGCGAAGTGGCTCGACTGGAAAACGAAATCGCTGAACTTCAAAGACTGTCGGGCAGAACGTCCTTTGCATCCAACGCCCTGGTCACTCGACAATCCGAGTTGCGTGGTGCCCAACGGCAACTGGCGCTGCAACAACAACGCATTGAAATGCTGGAGCTGCGGGCAGACCGCAATGGAACCGTCATTCCGCCACCCAATATTGAGCCAAAGAAAGCAGCGTCATCCGCAGTGCAACTGGCTGTCTGGTCGGGTTCACCTCTGGAATCACAGAACGCAGGTGCGTTTCTGAACGAGGACACCTGGTTTTGCTCGATCGCAGACACGCACAGCTGGGAAGCTGTCATGCTGGTGTCTCAAAACGACGTTAAGTTGCTTGAGCAAGGTCAGGATGCACGAATCATGCTGGATGAATATCCTGGCCAGCGAATTACTGTGGCTGTGACACGGGTTTCCCAGAATCGGGTGACCAGCGTGCCACGCGAATTGACGCCGGAAGCAGGAGGACCGATTTCGGTCAACCCTGCGTCAGCCAACCAGACACCGCTGCTTGGATACTATGAAACCACTGCCGTCATTTCCGATAACACATTGCCACTCAATCAGGGGTTTCGCGGAAAAGCGCGAATTCACGTTGGAAAATTCACGATCGCGTGGCGAATCAATCGCTTCTTTCGGACGGTGTTCAATTTCTGACAAGACCACGCGGTCATCTTCGCTACGCAATCCGGAACTTTTTCTGTAAGATCGTCCGGACTTCTACGTCGTAGCACCG
>JBPCVB010000832.1:0-4737 GCA_051010855.1 Pirellulaceae bacterium
TTGCTGGAATTCGACGAGAACCAGATGATCGCCATCTAGCGTCTGATTTTGCGTCGCCGTCGGCCGACGTCGCCAGACTTCTGACAAGGGAAAGCGCATCAAAAAAGGGCTGGAAATCACTCCGGCCCTTTGTTCAATACGATGGCTCTGCAAGTCGCCGTATCCGTAACCCCGAAGCGAAACAGCGATTGGCAAGCCAACGTATGACGTAATCGATCCTAGATCTTGAATCTGGCGGCCGTGCAGATCATGAGCTCGGCGGTGTTCAGTGACATTGCCATTCGCACGGGATCCAGGGAAGCGTACTTTAGCGATGTTAACATGTGCGAGTATTCTTCATTGATCTCACGCAGTTTGATGTTCACCTTGACGGGCGGGGAGGCGATCAAGTCATCGACGTAGGGCCGGTCAATAACGCGGAAGGCAGCGCCGCAACTGGGGCCCTGTGCATTCAGGACCTTGTGCCATTCGTAAGGCACGTTGAATAGTACGTCGCCCGATTCCAGATACAGCGTATCGAAATCGCGTTCCTCGACCGGATTCTCACGGCCACCGGAGGCGAACACCAGTTCCTCTGGATGCTTGAACTGGTCTCCTTGCATTGGCGGACGCGTCATCCAGCGTTTCTGACCCGCGATCATCACGAACAGGTTCAGCGTGGGGAACATGTGCCAGTCGCTGCCAGGTGCTCCCTTGTTGGGGTCGGCAAACATCTCGGTGTTGGTGCCGAGAAAGCTGTGGCCGCTCAACTCCCAACCAGGCACCTTGAACCACTCGTTGGCAAATACCTGCTCACGCAGGTGGTTAAAGATGGTGACACCCCAGGGAAACTTGTGCAAATCTGCAAAGCCGCTGGAGACCTTGCCGAGATGGGCGTAGACGTCCTTGTTGTTGACGAAAATCTCGTCGAGATATTCTGCTGCGGTTCCTTCGCAGCCAGAGACGTAGTTGTAGTCGGTTTTGCCTTCCTTGTTCCGGAATGCGACGGCCTCGTCGCTGGTCTTTTCACGCCAGAGGAGTTTCTCGTCCGTTTTGACTTCCAGAAATTCGCGTGTGGTAGCATTTTCGGGCAACTGCGCCATTTGCCGAAACAGCACCGGTTTGGAGAAGTTCTTGGTGCATGATTCGAGTAGCTCGAGCGTCAGTTCATTATTGTGCTCGTCACGTTCAACAATATTGATGAAGTTGTTGTCCAGTTGATCCTGGTGCTTGACTTGATTCTTCGTAGCCACGTTTTCAGACATCTGATTCCTCAAAGGTAATCGCGACTGATCCATCATCTGGGAGTCACCGAGTCGTTCCGCTCGACCAGTGAAGCTTCATGCCGAATTTTGCTGGATTGTACTGATCGGCCAATAACTTTCAATTTCCGATTCGGCTAGATTTCCGAAATGTCAGCCTCCCAGGTGCAACGAATGCAGTCTTTGACGCTCTGGTAGGCTGGGCATTTTTTAGCGAAGCTCTTCAACGCACGCTCCATCAGCGCTTGCTGCCCCCTCGCGATGGTGAGTCGAAATATCAGGTGAATTCGGGTAATGGTGAGGACATTATCGACCTCCTCCACAATGCCCTCGACTGTCGCTGTCAGGTTATCGGCCGTTTTGATGCCTCTCGGGTCCAGCACGGAACCCAATGTTCCCGTTAGTCAGCCGGCGATCCCGGCGATCATGTAATCCAGCGTCGCGGGATATTCCGGGCCGACAATCTCCCGGCCGTACTTCTCCTCGTAGAAGGCCTTGATTCCGCCGTGGATTCCAAAGTGGACCGGCTCCGTGACTGTGCGGAAGTGCGCGGTCCGATGGGCACCGGCATGTTTCTCGATTCGGACGTGACTGGTGTATTCGGGCATGGGAATAAAAAGTGAACAGTGTCTGGTTAACGGGCTTCCATCGTCATTCTACTGCCTGCCGACTTCTGCCTGCTACCTGACGCAGAGCGGACGACGGGACTCGAACCCGCGACATACAGCTTGGGAAGCTGTCACTCTGCCAACTGAGTTACGCCCGCTGGATACGCGGACGATTATACTTGCCCACCGGGAGACAAGTCACATCAAGGGCAATTACGGGCCAGTGATCCTGAATGACGACCGTGTTTTTGTGGACGGCCGATACCGACGTAGCCGCGGATGCTCTGCCGTCGCTGCAAGCCTGGTTGTCCGATGATGAACTTAAGCGGGCCGCGAATTACAAAGTCGAACATCTGCAGCGTCGCTTTGTAACGGGGCGAGCGTTTTTGAGAACGGTGCTGGCAAGTCAGTTGAATTGCGCACCGCAGGAAGTCGAATTTGAGATTGATCCTGGCGGCAAACCGCATCTCGCAGGCGCGTACCTGGGTCAGTGTCAATTCAGCTATTCGCGCAGTCAGAATTGGGCCGTGGCAGCTGTCGTACAGGGGCGGGACGTCGGCGTTGATATCGAATTGCCCAAACCGATGAATGACCAGGCTTCTGTGGCTCGCCGCATTTTTAACGATCGTGATTTCGTTGAATGGCAATGCCTCACGTTGCAACAAAAACCGGATTGGTTTTTTCGCGCGTGGACGCGCAAGGAAGCGCGGGGAAAGGCCGACGGCACCGGGATCAGTCGTGGCCCGGAAAATCTGCAGGTGCCATTGCAACCGTTTGAACCGGGTGCCGCACAACTACTGGACGACGGAGTCTGGTTGCTAAGCGACTGGGATCCATTGCCAGATGCGCCTGCCAGTCTGGTCATCGCTGTGGGGCCGCGCCGCCAGCCGATGACGTCGTATCGCGATGAAGTGATACCTCGCGAACAGATCAGGAAACGATTTGCGGTCGAATTTCCTGGCCAACAGGATTTTGGCCTGACGGTGCGGCAGTTTGGAGCATAGTTTGCCAGGTGATGGCCAAATTGCGCGGGATGGCTGGATCGGGGCGAACTGCAGCGCCCGCCCGGTTGTAACGTTTGTGCAGAATCGCCCAACCTGCAAAAACATCCGGCACCAATTCGTGTCACGAATTTGCACGCTGCGCTGCGCATGAGTCCGATGATTAATGACGGATAGGCGTGGAGTTATGCGAGTGGGTAAACGACAAACTGGTGGCTGGGTCTTTGTCCTCGCAGCGATGCTGCTTGCGACGGGTCTGCGCGTGCTGGCGGCCGAAAACAACCTGTGGTTCGACGAGATTATTTCGGTCGAAATGGCCAGCCAGATGAGCGGTCCGGCGGGTACGTTCACCGAATTCAATTACGACAACAATCACTACCTGAACACGCTGTGGGTTTACTGCCTGGGAAAACACAACAATGAATTGCTTTATCGCTTGCCCGCGATCATTGCCGGTATCCTGACCATTCCGGCTGTTTGGTGGGCATTGTGTCCGTGGGGCCGATTTGCGCAACGGGCGGGAGCCTTGCTGATCGCGATTTCCCATGTCCACGTGCACTATTCCAGCGAAGCCCGCGGTTATGCGCTGCAAATCCTGTTCGCCATCATTGCGTTTGGGTATCTGGAGCGTTTTCACCGCAAAGACCGCCCTGCCCTGGCCTGGCTGTTCGGCCTGTTCTGTTCGCTTTCGATCGTGTCACATTTGCTGTCGATCAATTTTTTCCTGGCTTGCCTGTTTTGGACGATCGCGGTTCAGACACGGCGCGACCAGTCGTTGTGGGAGCAGGCGAAGCGACTAGTTTGGTGCCATGCCCTGCCGGTTTTGACCGGGGCAGTGTTGTATCTGGTTCACGTCAGGCACCTGCAGTTCGGTGGAGGACCGAAGCATAATACTTTGGAAGTTATCGCCAGTGCCTGGAGTCTGCTGCTGGGAATTGCCGAACCAGGCCCGGGTCGTTTGCTTTGCGGCGTGCTCGCCTTGTCGTTTGTCATCGCTGCGATCTATGTGTGTCGCGCGAGTGAGGCGAAACAAGGCGAAACGAATAGCCATCAATGGCGATTCTTTGTGGTGTTCTTGCTGCTGATTCCGTTGATCCGCATCACCATCCCGGGTTCGTTACTGTTTGTAAGGTATTTTCTGTTGCAGTTGACTTTTGGCGTGATGTTGCTGGCCATCGCCATGTCCGTCTATCTAACGAGACGCGCGAACACACGGCGGGTAGTCTGGTTGACACTGCTCGTTTTGGTTGCGGCCAATATGGTCCAGAACATCCACCTGATTCGTACAGGCCGCGGCGATTACCAGTCGGTCGTGAATCGAATTGCCACCGACAGCCCGAATCAATCCGTCACGATCGGATCGACCAACAACATTCTGGATGGGCCGGTGCTGGACTATTTTGGAGAGCAGACGGAATTAGTCGGCAAACACTTCGAGATTCGTGAGCCCGACGAATATCCCGACTGGCTGATCCTCCACCGCACGATGGATTGTGCGACGCGGCCGCAGCCGTTGCAGCCGGTGGTCGAAATTGATGAACACATCTACCGACTCACTCAACTTTCCCGGGCGTCATACCTGTCCGGTTTTGAATGGCGTTGTTACCGCCGCGTCACGCCACTGCAGCGACAGGTGAAGGTGATTCCCGCGGCCTGGTCAAGGTAGCAGGCACACTCCGTGTGCCGTCTGCTCTGCAGGGAAACCACGTATGTTTCATCCTGCGGGGCGTTCCCTTGCGCCATTAAGACCATCGACTCCGCTCTGCAATCTGTCTGGCTTACGCCACACGGAGTGTGCCTGCTACCTTGCGCACAAAAGAGCGGACGACACACGGAGTGTGCCTGCTACCTTGCGCGCCAAACAAAAATCTACGCCCAGTCGTAACC
>JBPCVB010000833.1:0-8445 GCA_051010855.1 Pirellulaceae bacterium
GCCACGGGGCGTTTCTGCCGGACTTTTTTGCTACGCGTGCCGCATCCCTGTGTCTACTTTTCCCTCTTCAGTTCACCTACAATACTGGCTGGTGGAACTACGCACTTGACCTGTTGGCACAGGAACCTCGCATGTTTGAGACTTTGCTCGCCCAGATCGACGGCAGGATGATATCTGTTGGCGTGATGCTGTTTGTGATCTTCGTCGTGCTGGTCGCCTTTGCGATCTTCATGTCGTATTTCCGCTGGTGGATCCAGTCGGTGCTGACTGGTGCCAACATCACGTTCTTTGATCTGCTCGGCATGACGTTTCGCAAGGTCAAGGCCAGCGTCATCGTGCCGTCGAAGATCATGGCGGTGCAGGCCGGAATCGAAGATCCCGAACTGACCTCCAAGGCCCTGGAAGCCCACTATCTGGCAGGCGGCAATGTGCCAATGGTGATCCGGTCGTTGATTGCTGCCAAGAAAGCCAAAACCATCAAACTGAGTTTTCGCGAAGCCACCGCAATCGATCTGGCCGGCCGTAATGTGCTGGAAGCCGTTCAGACCAGTGTTTACCCACGTGTGATTGACTGTCCCGCCAAGGGATCAGCCCGTCATTCGCTGGATGCAGTGGCCAAGGACGGAATTCAATTGAAGGTCAAGGCACGAGTGACGGTGCGATCCAATTTGCAACAGTTGATTGGTGGGGCAACCGAAGAAACCATTATCGCCCGTGTCGGCGAAGGCATCGTCAGTGCCATTGGCTCCTCGGTCGATCACAAGGCCGTGCTGGAGAACCCCGACGTGATATCCAAGGCCGTGCTGGCACGCCGGCTTGATTCGCAAACGGCTTTTGAAATTGTCTCCATCGACATTGCCGATATTGATGTCGGAGAAAATATTGGTGCCCGCTTGAAGGCCGACCAGGCGGAAGCCGATACGCGTGTTGCACGGGCCCGCGCCGAAGGCAAACGAACCATGGCCGTTGCCAAAGAACAGGAAAACCAGGCTTCGATCGAGGAAAGTCGCGCGAAACTGGTTGAGTCTGAAGCCGAAGTACCCAAGGCCATGGCCGAAAGCTTCCGCACCGGAAAGCTCGGCATACTCGACTACTACAAACTGCGTAATGTCCAGGCCGACACTGAAATGCGTAACTCCATTGCCACGGCCGGCGAGGACCGCACACCACGCACTTGATGATATTCAACACGCAAGCTACCTATGCCGCGAGATATTGAAGAGTTTCTGAAAATGGCGGCCAAGCGTCGTCAGCAACAAAAACAAGGTGGCGGGGCTGCGCCACAGCGGAGCCAGCCTGCGACTCCGCCAGCCAGCCAGCAACGACCCACTCCGCAGCGACTTGTACCACGGCCTCAATCTCTCCAGCCGGCGACCGACGAGGAAATTATCATCCTCGGACCCGGCGGACAGCCATCAACCGATATGCGACGGCAATCGGTCTCCGACCACGTGCGTTCACACATCGATACCTCGGATATTTCCGAGCAAGTCAGTCATCTGGGAGAGACGGTTGGCCTGGCCGACGACAAGCTGGATGCCCGCCTTCACGACACCTTCGACCACTAGGTTGGTAACCTCAAATTTGACCCCGCCCGATCGGTTCAGGACGAGACCACCTCGGTAACCGCCAAATCGATTTCGCCGCTGGCTCGCGATCTGATTCAAATGCTTGCCAATCCCGTCAACGTGCGGCAAGCAATCCTGATTAGCGAGGTCCTGAAGCGACCTGAGTTTTGACCAGGGCCTGTCAACCAACTCGTACAAGGGCTTTCCCTGGACGTCGTAGCCCTTGTGTTGCTCTTCTGATGGCTCCAAAAAACTATCGTTCATCGGTTGCTCGAGCCAGTAAACATTGACCGTTATGACTGTGCCCGCAATCAACCCACAGACAACCCGCATCGGCTGGATCGGTACAGGCGTGATGGGTGGACCAATGGCTGGTCATTTGCGCGCTGCTGGTTACCAGGTGACCGTGTTCAGCCGAACGTCCGCACGGGCACAATCGTTACTCGACAACGGTGCGCTGTGGGCCGATTCGCCGCGCGCGGTGGCGGCTGCCTCGGACGTTATCTTTACGATTGTCGGTTATCCCCATGACGTCCAGCACGTCATCCTTGGTCAGGAGGGCGCGTTGTCGGGCTGCACCGCGGGCAGCATCATCGTTGATATGACAACCAGCCGACCCGCGTTGGCCGAAGACATTGCCCGCCGAGCGGCAGAGCGCGATGTCATCTCGATCGATGCTCCTGTTTCCGGAGGGGACGTCGGTGCTCGTAACGGCACCTTGTCGATCATGATTGGTGGTGATGCCCAGGCCGTGGAAACGCTGTCACCTGTATGGGAAATACTCGGCAAGACATGGGTTCGGCAGGGCGGACCGGGCGCGGGTCAACACACCAAGATGGTCAATCAAACGTTGATCGCCAGCGGTATGATCGGTGTCTGCGAAGGCTTGCTGTACGCGTATAAGGCAGGGTTGGATCTGGAAACTGTGATGCGATCGGTCAGCAGCGGTGCCGCCGGCAGCTGGTCCCTGTCCAACCTGGGCCCGCGTATTATGGCCAACAATTTCGACCCGGGTTTTTTTGTGGAACACTTCATTAAGGACATGGGAATTGCCCTGGAGGAGGCCCAGCGGCTGGGGCTGGCACTGCCGGGGCTGGCACTGGCCCGCCAGCTGTACAACGGGGTGGCTGCCCAGGGATACGGCAAGCAGGGAACCCACGCACTTCAGTTAACCCTGGCAGCACTTTCCAGTGTAGACTGGAGAGGACGGACTTGATAAATCAGGCGGTCCAAAGATCTTTCCAGATTTGTCTCCAGCATATCCATGAACACTCCATTTCCCGGACAACCGCTCCTTGATCCCAAGACCTTGCGCGGTGATTTTCCGATTTTGGATCAGGAGATTCACCGGCAAAAACCGCTGATCTATTTCGATAATGCGGCCAGCACTCAGCATCCGCAGCAAGTTCTTGATGCGATGAATGAGTGCTATCATCGCAGCTATTCCAATGTACATCGCGGTTTTCACTGGCTCAGTGAAGAATCCTCCCGCCTCTACGAAGAGGCGCGCGTTGCGGTCCAGAAGTTCATCAATGCCAGTTGGCCAGAGGAAGTTCTGTTCACGTCGGGGACGACACTGGGCATTAATGCGGTCGCGCGCAGCTGGGGAGATCAGAACATAAAGGCCGGCGACGAGATCCTGTTGTCGATCATGGAGCACCATTCCAATATCGTGCCCTGGCAACAGTTGGCCGCACGCAGCGGCGCCGTCGTGCGGTTCTTTGGCATCACTCCTGATGGCATGCCGGACCTTGACGACTTTGATCGTTTGTTGAGCGAACGCACGAAAATCGTGGGCATTACGGCAGTGTCGAATACGTTTGGCACTATCGTTCCAGTGAACACAATCGTCGAAAAGGCGCACTCGGCCGGCGCGATTGTCGTCGTGGATGCTGCCCAGCACGTCCCGCATTCACCGACCGACGTCACGGCCTGGGACGCGGACTTTGCGGCCTTTAGCGGACACAAGATGCTGGGTCCCAGTGGTGTCGGCGTGTTGTACGGCAGGCGTGAATTGCTGGAAGCCATGCCTCCATTCCTGGGCGGCGGCAGCATGATCGATCGGGTGACCACTGAAGGGTTCACACCGGGCCAGTTGCCGGCGAAATTTGAAGCCGGAACACCACCTATCGTTGAAGCGATCGGTCTGGCGGCAGCCATCAGGTACCTGGAGCAACTGGGGCTGAACCGGATTGAGCAGCACGCACGCAGTCTGGCCGCGATGGCCCATGCGCGCATGTCAGAAATTGAAGGTCTCACCATTCTGGGTCCGACGCCCGAGCACAAATGCGGCATTGTCAGCTTCGTGGTCGATGGCGTGTCAGCTCAGGACCTGTCGATTCTGGTGGATCTGCAAGGGGTCGCTATTCGGGTCGGCCATCATTGCACGATGCCATTGCACGAATATTTGCAGATAAGCGCCAGTTGCCGGGCCAGTTTCTATCTCTACAACACGGCCGAGGAAGTACACCGGTTCGTGGATATTCTGCAGGAAACCCTGCCCAAGCTGCGCTAGTCAGTTCCACGCCCCGCATCCGGGGCCAACCGTTGCGTCGAGTTTGACGGTTCGCGAAACCCAATCATTCATAGCGAATGCGCGCGTGCTAGCGAAAGTAATGCCCTCGCATTTCCGGGATGTATCTCGTTCGCCGCAGCCAAAACCTCCGATACCACCGATGTGATCCGTCTAATCCGTTCAAAATTCAGCCGGGAACAGGTGTGATGAAATTCTGTTTCGTGTTGTGTTCTTTCGCCTTATCGATGCTGGTCGCGACATCAGTTCGTGCCGACATCATGATTGATGACTTTGCATTGGGTGCAACCTTGTTGCAATTTGGCGCTGGATCCACTGTGCAAACGACCAGTGACCCGTCGATCTATGGCGGCTCGCGTAACGAAACGTTGACTGTCCGAGACTTGTCCAACGAATTTCTTGGCGTCATGGGATACGGCGGCAGTCTGTCGATTACCCAGGGCGCTCAGGATCAAATCTACGGATCCCTCGCCTACACCGGCGCGCCAGCCAATGACTTGACGCAGGGTGGATTCAACGATCGATTTGCAATCAACGTGATCGGAGGTTCATCGAGCACGCCGTTGACCGACGTGTTCTCGATCACAGCCACAGAAGGTGGCAATTCCCAGGAGGTCTTCTTTACGATCCCCGGCAATGGCAATTTGGCACAGACCGTGTACGCGGATTTCTCTGCCTTCACCACGATCGATTTCACCCAGGTGGATTCGGTGGTTCTGTCCTTTGATTTCGAGAATGCATCGGGTAACAACGTTACGATCGGTTCGTTCTTTGCCACGATACCGGAACCGGCAGGGCTGGCGACCATAGTGTCAGCAAGCGGTTTGTTGATGTTGCGACGACGGCGACCCGGCAGAGTGTAATCAACGATCACGGGATTCGCCGGCATCGGATTCCAGCTGGCGGTACCATGCGGCGAAGGCGTTGGGCATGACTTCGGGCGCAAAAATGAACCAGTCAGAAAACTTCTCTGGCAGCGTGAATTCGGTGGCAGCCGCTTCAGCAGGACTGCCTGCCTGCCGGGCCTCGGTGGCAGCCTGTTGCACCATGCCAAGGAATTCACGATACAAGGCCAGCGCTTCGGCATCTGCCACGGGCCCGTGGCCAGGAACATAAATCGTCTCGCCTTCCCGAGCCATCTCATCAACGACTTCGTTGAGCACGCCTGGTCGGGAATCGCGGTAGTTTGGCACCATACGATTGAAAAACAGGTCCCCGGTCCACACAACGTTCGGATCGGCCACTTCGACCACAATATCACTGTTCGTGTGACCGCTGCGTGGTTGCAGCGCGACCTGTCGTGAACCGAGATCGACACGGGTCACCTCTTGCGCATCAAGTGCCGAGATGATGTCGGGTATTTCTGTGTCGGGACGCGAAGCCTGAATCTGCTGACGGGTTTCATCGCTGAGCCAGATGCGGGGCGAGCGATCGCCCTCCAGATAACCGGACATTCCGGCCGAGTGATCGGCGTGGTAATGCGTGACGACGACTTCGTCTGGCCAGCGTCCCGTCAGTTTTTCGGCCCATTCGGCCAGCCATCGCGCGCCCTCGGGTTTCATAAAGGTCTCGACGGCCAGCACACGATCAGTACCCGCGATGATCCCTCCGTTGCATACGGTCGTGTAGTCCTGTTCGTCCAGTGTGGAAATCAGGGCCCACATGTTGTCCGCGACCTTTTCAATGCGGCCCCATTTTTCCGTGGCAACAACTTCATCCTGCGTCAACGCGAAGACTCTGCGTGCTGCACGGGGTGAGAGAGCAGCGAGTGTTGCGACCCAGGCACCACAGGAAGCAGATTGGCCGAGAAACTGGCGACGCGTTGACTCGATCGATTTAGTTTTCATGACGGCATTACCTGTACGAGAACCAGAACAGCAGGATCTGTTTAACGCATTGTAGCGTGAGCCCAACGTCGAGGTTGACCATGCTGCAGTGCTTTGCGAAACTTCGCACATCCAGAGTCTTAACAGGGCGAGGAGGCCCTGCCTGCATGCAACTGGAGCTGGACAAGGCCGTTCGTCAATCCGTTGATCCGCAAGCTGTCCGGAATCGCCGGTCCATCATTGCGGAGCGACTGTTGCGAGAATCCGACAGCATCGACAAAGCAGATTTTCAGCGTATCGAACGACGAGACCTTTTCGAACTGTTCGTGCAGTATGACGACCAGTTTCTCGACCATGGCCTGTCCCGGCATTTTGAACAGGGGTCTGATCGCCTGGGCTTTCGGCTTTCCAGCCGCATGACCAGCACCGGAGGCATGACCACCTGGCGGGCATTGCCCGACTACCACGACTACGAGATTGCCGTATCCACCACCTTGTTGTTCAACACGCCGTTTGATCGCGGAGCCACGCGGGTTGGAGGTGTGGTGGCCACAAGTCGACTGGATGCTCTGCAACGAATCTTCGAGCACGAACTGGTGCATCTGCTGGAAATGATTCTGTGGGGCGAGTCCAGCTGTGCGCAGCCACGGTTCCGTAATATGGTGGCCAGGATGTTCGGCCATACTGAATCGAATCACCAGCTGTTGACCCCTGCCGAAACGGCTCGCTCCCATTTCGGCATTCGCACCGGTGACCGCGTGAGATTCCAGCATGAAGGTCAGTGGTTAACCGGATATGTCAACGCGATTAACAGGCGGGCAACGGTGCTGGTGCCCAATGCCGGCGGGGAACTGTTCGATGATGAGCGGCGGTACCTGCGTTTTTACGTTCCACTGGATCTGCTGACGACCGATCGATAGTCGTTACCCGTACAAAAAAAGAGCCTGCCGTCAGGCAAGCCCATGTGTTTCGTCTCGTAGTCGATCTCAAGCTAATATCGGTAACGATAAGAGGGCCTTGTTTGTTGCTGTGTGGTGTTTGCAGCACTTCGCCGAAACTGAGTCTGGTTGCGCAACAAGGGCGTGGTGGGGCGTATCTGGCCGGGCACGAATACATCGGAGTTGACATTTCGCAAGTCGGCGCTGCCGACTGTCCGGCGTTGCTGATTGTTACCCCAGTAGCCGGGCACGTTCCCGTAACCGGGATAGGCATTGTTCACGCCTGGATAATAGGTCTGAACGGTCGGTACTGTATTGACAACCTGGCCGCCCACACGAACACGAATGATTATGGCGTTGCCATACCCCTGCCCATAGCCGCCACCGTAGCCACCATAGCCCGCGCCTTGACCACCGTAATAGCCGGTGTTGCCGCCGTAATAGTTTGGGGTACCACCGTAGTAGCCACCGGTGCCTCCGTAGTTGTTGCCGCCGAAGTTGTTGAAATACTGTGCCCGCAAGTCGTTGCTGGTCAACAAGAATGTGCAAATCGCTACAAGTACGATGAAGGAGAGTCTGGTCACGGCTAAACCTCGTTGTGGAAGGAGACTGCAATCACAAAAAAAAGCCGAGGGCAAGTTTTGCCCATCGGCCTGGAATGTCAAAAAAACATGGCCGTTAAATGAACGGCGAAACCGGAGGCAATGTCGGTGGTGGAATGACCGTCGGAGGAAGAACCGTGGGAGGTGTTACAACACCCCCACCGCCGGTGCCGGTGCCACGGCCGAATCCGCCACTGCCGAACGCCTCGGACAGTACCCAGGCACCAAGGGCTGCGTTGATAATGCCACCCCAATCACCACCAAAGCCGCCGCCACCACCCATGCCACCACCCATGCCGCCGCCCGGGTAGCCGCCATAGCCACCAAACGGAGCTGGGCCGCCACCCTGTTGCGGAACGACGACCAGTACATCAACCGGCATACCCGGTCCCGCCGGAGGTTCACCCAGTACGGTGTCGAAACCATTGTCCAGGTTGCCGGATTTGGCACTGGCGAATGTAACGTTGGGTGAGTTGTCTGCAATCGATTCCAGTCCTGAGACCTGAATCGACATGGCAGCTGCACCATGAGGACCAAAGGATACAAAGTCATAGATGCCCGGGTTAACGTTTTCAATCCGGTAGTTGCCCTCGGCATCGACCGGAACCTGAGCTGCCATGCCGGAAGCATCGAACAGGTACACGGAGTTGCCGGTCAGGTTGAATCGGGTCTGGCTTTCCAGCCATTGCAGCGGGACGACGCGTCCAGACAACGATCCATCCGGATTGCGATCGACTTGCATTACTTCATCAATCACAGGCAATTCAGCTTCGTTGGGTGTATAGGTGTAGGCAACTGCCTGCACTTCGGAATTCAACAGATTGCGAACGCCGGTCACGTTGCTGCCAGCCGCAGCAACGCTCAACTGAACTTCATTGGTTGCCGGCTGCAACGCATCATCGGCGTAAACGTAAACACCGAAGGTAGTAATGCTGGTCGGTGACGACGCGATAAACGTGTAGGCGCCAGCAGTTACGT
>JBPCVB010000834.1:0-6449 GCA_051010855.1 Pirellulaceae bacterium
CCGGTCACCACGAAATCTGGCAGTGAGGACTTCACAAACACGAACCCGCACTTCACTGCCAGTTTATCGACGCGTCGCACGTCGGGCTCTGCCGTCTGACATACGGTCACGTGACGAGGCACTGGAGGCACTGGCGGACGCGCAGACACTTAACGACCAGGCACGCGCAATCGCTTTTGAGCGATTGGGCCGCGTTGCGCCACGGTTTCGAGACGTGACGCAAGACCAGGCCGCGATGCTGGCCCGTTACATGTTGAACGCAACGGAGATTTCAGAGCTGGTTGCCATTGAAAAGTCATGCGGGCAAATGAAACACTGGCCCAACCTGGCATTGGCACTTGCTGATGAAATCCGCAATTCCGATTGCGCGATCGATCAGGCGATCACGTGCGCGGGATTGATGACAGGAGTACAGTTTGACCTGGGAGACGATGAAAACTGGAGACTGAACCTTTATCACGCAATGATGGATCGTATCGCAGAGGGTATGCAGCACACCGCTGAGTTGGCTGGAAAGGACAATCGGTACCAATGGAATGAATTGAGTCGATATCTGGTAGAACTCTACCGCCTGCGATGTCTGGCTGTGGGTATCGATGGTGCAACCGTGAGCGGTGCCCGGTCGCCGGCTGAACTGGCCGAACTGCTGTTGCCGGGCGTGGTCGGCCCAACGGATCATCAAACCCTGAATCGTCAGATTCGCACCAATCATTTTTTGGCCGACGATGAGTTGCACCTGTTCGCCCTGCACGGCCAGTTGATGGCCGGTCCTGCATCACAGGACGCTGAAAACGACAGCCTGCAAGCTATCCTGCTACGCAACGAAATTTACCTGCTGGACCGTCTGACCCGCGCACCATGATATCCCGACGATTCGTATTGTTTGTTTTTGTTGTAGCGTCTCTTGTGGTCGGCAGCGCGGGGGCGGATGTCGTCTATCTGCGCGATCAACAACCGGTATTTGGTCGAGTCGTTCGACAGGACGACAGCCATATTGTTTTTCGCCAAAGACTGGAAGGTAATTCTGCCTATCGCGAACGCACGATTCACCGCGATGACATCCTGACGGTCGTCATTACGATCGACCCCGAGGCTCTGGAAATCGTTGGGCCTGAGAATCCCCGAACGTATCGCGATCTGGCGGAAGAACTTGGAGTGCAAAGCCGTGACCCCGAAGCCCGCGACTTGGCATTAAGGCTGTATTTACTCGGCGCACGGCATGGTGATCGTCATTTGCGCGAAAGCTGTTTTCGGGGAATGCTGCCTTTGGCTCGGTCGCCCGGCGAAGAAATGTCTTTTCGGGTCCTCGCCTGGCAAACGTTGGGCGACGAGGCCCGCTGGCTGGAATCGGCCCCCAGTCGAACGGAACTTGAACCGGGCGTGGTGGATGAAGAGCGGCAGGTTCAGCTGCGTGACATCTTGCGTCAGTGGCGAATGGGTGATCGTACTGCCATGGTTGGTGAGATTGAGAAACCGTGGCTACGCGAGACGCTTGGCCCTTTTGCCAGCATCTGTTCCTGGCAGGATATACGTCGCTGGGCCGCTGAATCGGAGCTAAGAACCGAATCACTGGCCCGCGTACTTGAATTGGAGATCGCGCTGGGCCGTCCTGCTGGTCAAATCAACCGCGACCAATGGTCGTACCTGATTCATCGCAATCACGCGCGTTTCGGGCCCGTGAATTTTGATACCGTTACGGATTTCGATCTGTCAAAAAGTGTTTATCGGGACGGTCATTGGGTCGAGCCAGCAAAGGGGACGTCGGATCAATCCGACCGTTAACCGACAAATGTCCGACACTAGTTTTTGAAGTCGATATCCCCGACTCCGCTGGCCGTTTCCTGAATCTGGGATGGGTTCCCATAAACATCAATGCCGCCCACCCCGCTGGCGGATGCCTCGACGGATTCGGACGCGAAGACCTCGGCGCCCCCGGTACCAGATACCGATACCTCGACATGTTTTGCCTTGAGATCCTGCAACTCGGCACTGCCCACGCCGGAAACGTGTACTTCCAGGTTGTCCACATTTCCTGTGGCCTTGATTTCCCCGACGCCGCTGACCGTGACGTCCAGTTTGCTGCCCTTTACGTCATGCACTTCGATGTCACCTACGCCCGATGCTGATGCGCCAACCAGTTGGGGAACACCAATTTCGACATCGAGACCCAGAGACGAGTTGTACGAACCGTTTACCCGGATGAGTAACTCGCCATCGACCACTTTGGTCTCGACCATTTCAATCAAATTGTCGTCGAAGGTAACCGTTACCGATTTCTCTTGCCCGGCGCGGATCGTCACATCGCCTGAGCCACCGAAAGAAACCCGGTCAAAATCGGCAACCTCGCGGATCTCGGTTTTGGACACACCGGAGCCAGGCGTGCCGATGAAGCAACCGGGCACGACCAAAAGCAACAAAACGGGCAGGGCGATCAGACAACGCATGCTGGATACCTCCGGAATCAAAACGGTCGAAGCGGGCACTTCGCTGGCAAACGTTGATTTTTGTCAAAAATTTCCTGGCAGGGCAGAATTTTTTCATTTTTGATCAAGAACGTCCCAAATGATTGTGGTTAAATTTCGGACCCGGGCCTCACCTGACGACAAAAACAATGTTCCTGGGGAGTGTTGCCACCCGTTCCTTGCAGAAAATTCCGAGGAACCATCGCGACCGCAGCGTACTCGCCTTAAAGATCCCAATTCTGGAGCTCGCCTGTAATCGACTTGATCTTGTGTTTGCGGCTCTCGAACAGGCCAAACATGACAAGGATCGCAACCCCCATCCCAACACCGAATGCCCACCAGGGCCAAACATGATTCAGGCTTTGATGGGCATGAGCAACCATCGTGATCATCGCCAGCAACAAGAACAAGGAACCGAGAAACAGGTATGCTCGTACCTGAAATATCATGCCCAGCATGATTCCCAATATTGAAATGACCGCCAGAACCATCGGCGGCCACAATTGGTCGCCAATGCCACTGATGAAAATTTCAAAGGTCGAGCTGATATAAATCACGGCAACACACAAATACCGCAACAAGGCCAGTTGTTGTCTGGAAAGTGAACCAGCAGCCAGATGGCCCGCGATCAAAACAGAAACAGCCGGCGGAATGAGCCAAAGCTGCGGATGATCGAAAAACGAGAAGTTGGGAAATCTGCTGTAAAACACCCACAACGCAAGATTGCCGAGAACGATAGCTGCTGCTCCACTTAATGCTGATTGATGCGTGTAACTAATCAGCAAATACGCCAGCCCTGCCATCAACAGCACCAGCGAGGCATCGGCCCGGGAATCGATGGCCCAGATCAAGGCCGACACCAGTACCGGAAGTATGGCGGCCGTGTGAAAAATTGGTTCGCCAAGAACAGTCAAATTTCGCTGTTCGAGGATCTGTGCGATCCACACACCACCAAATGCCAATACTATTGCAATATACGGCCAGTATTGCCTTAGTCCGAACTGGAACAACCACGGCATGGTGAAATACAAATGAGCCACCAACAGTACAACCATGACTTCGGCAGCATAGACATATGCCATTCTGCCCTTGAGCGACAGGGAAAATGGATCGTTCGCGGGACGCACGGCGATGATAATTAGTCCAGCGATCATTCCAGTGATTACAAGCGTGGACGCGACCGATTCGGCAACACTTAAGCCACAGCCAACTCCTTCGATGAAGCTTCTTGACTCCAGGCCAACAACAACTGCCAGACAAACAAACGCGCAAGTGCATGTGGCAACGATCATTTCCCGCAACGTTTGGAGCCAGCCGTCTTCCTCCTTTACCCATCTGGCAATCAGCATTCCATAAACAAAAACCGCTCCCGCCAGTACCAGCAACGCACGTATCGCAAACTGCAAGGCATTTTGGATAGTTGCCGACGGAACCAGATCGATCCAGGCGGTAAATACGAAGCCAATAGTCACCAAAACCAGCGACAGATGCTGCATCCAACGTCGCTCGTCGCGATTCGACTGGCAACCAATACTGACGGCCACGAACAGGGGCGTCATGGCAGTCAGCAATCTCAGCCAGCGATCTTCTGTTTCAACCATTGAGAAAATAGCCGCCAACATGAGTATCAAGCCAACACTCAAACTAAACACTGGCAGCTGGATTCGCATGGATTCCCGCAATTGGCCAGTTCGCGGTATTTTCAATGACTTGGCGACCCGCAGCCAACGTTCACGTTGAACCCAGACGATTCCCCACATCGCCGCCAGTATCCCAACAGCAAACATCGCCCACACGTAACGCGTTGCTGACTGCCGGGCGACCACAACAACGATCAGGATTGCGACACCCGTAGACCACAGCAAGGGACTTGCGACCCGGACGTTGTTGCGATCGTTCCACAGATGCACTGCGGACAACATTGCCGTAGCAGCGACGGTGGCAATACCCCATGGATATGCCAGCGCATGATTGCCAACCAGGAATCCGGGGTTGGATTGAACTGCCCATTCGCACAAGCTTCCCAGCAATACCCAAATCGAGGCCCCCAACAATACGGAGTTGGGCAACCACACAAATCCGGATGGCAACCTTTCCGTTTTCGTCCGACGCCAGATGTAAAATCCCGTCCAGGCCAATGACAGTGCGATCAATCCCGCAAATCCCAGGTTGATAAAGTCGATCGCGTCATTCTCGAAAATCCGGGCTGGATCAACAGTCGTCAGCGTAATTGCGACCAACAACCAGCTGACTGCTGATACAAGAGAGGGCATTGCATCACGAACAACCCATCCAATCAGCGACGTCAAAATTGCCACCAATCCGATAGCCGTCATGTACTGCGCGAATGCTGTCGGATCCGACCATCCGCCTCGCATGGCAAACAGCACAGCGACCAGCGCAGCGGCCACAGCCGGAAAGGCGCTTATCGCGGACCTGGAGTTCCAGAAATCAGACCTGGAATTCCGCGCATACAACCAGGCAACTGCGATCAAGGCGGAGGATACGACAATCGAACCCCACAAAATGACTCGAAACCCGATCCATTGCCCACCGCCTGATGCCCGGTCGACGATCGCCGCCACCATTGCTGTTAACACCAAACCCGTCCAGCAACAAAGCCAGCCGATGAGATTTGCATTGCTTTCGGCGGCAACACGCTCACGCCAAACCAGATACGCGAGAGCAACGACCGCAACCAGCGCAACGATGCCCATTGGCCCGCCGGCGGTGTTGATCCAGCCACCGGCTTCGTCAGGCTGAAAGAAAAAACGCCAGCCGATCAGGACCGCCAGACTCGTAACCAACGAGCAGTTGATTAGCGTATGAAACTCGATCTGCCGAATATTCAGCTTTCGACTCAGGGCTACCGTTGCTGCATCGCCGATTCGGTGCCGTTGCCAATACCAGACAAACCCATACCCGGTCATGCCCAGTGAAACAGCCAGCAGGGTTTCGACGAACCGTTTGGTCGCCAGGGCGGGATGCACCGAAAACACCAGCATGACGATTGAAAATATCACTACGTATTGATAGACGGCGCTACCTGCAACCGCCAGCCACCCGCGGCGTTGTGAAATTGCAAATAGCAGAACCGACGCCGTGAGTACGCCTCCTGGAACACCATAATTTACTTCAGCCCGTAATCGGCCAAACCAGCTGAACTTGACCGGCCCGCCCAGGGCACCGACACCAGCCTCCGTCAACAGGACCTGTGCTGTCGCTATCGATGAAATCGCCAGTACGACGACAATGGAAGCGAAAAGAAACAGGTTGATCAGAAACTGTTTTCCCGCTTCGTTCATCGCAAGTTTCGATCCAATCCCGCTCAAACTTTCATCTGAATCGATCAATCCGCATCGCTGCCTGGCTTGGTTCCATCGCCTGGACAGCGAAATAAACAGAAATGAACCACCCGCGGCAACAAATGCCCCAATGGGAACCAGCCAGCGGATTGCCGAAGCAGCCGAACGCGACTCGTCAAATGTTGCGGCCACCAGACACCATGCCAAAAGATACAGGCCAACGAACTCAATACCCTTGATCAGATTCCCGCGATAGAACGCTGACGCAGCGACAGCAATCATGGCTGCCAGAATGGACCACCAGGCCAGGGCCAGAAAATCAGTAACCGGTTGCAACGAACTCGCATAGGAAGCAGACAATTCCCTGCCGGTTGCCTCAACCAGCGGTAAGCCAACGACCAACAGAATTGCCACCACCGAGGCCGCAAGCACGATCTGGTCTCCGCGAACTCGCTGGTTCGTGATGGTCCAGCCAATCGCCCTGAAGCGACCTAAAAACACAGCCGACAAGGTCCAGAGGGTTGACCAGGCAGCAAACAAAATCAATTGAACTAGCCAGTGAGACACCTCGGTCGGTTCAGGTAATCCAAGTTCACTAGCGAACTCAAAGACAGCAACTGCCAGTAACAAACCGGTGGACAGCGCGAGACTCGTCGAGAAATTGAGGGATTTGCCACCGTCA
>JBPCVB010000835.1:0-5337 GCA_051010855.1 Pirellulaceae bacterium
GGCTTGTTACGAGTCCTTCCCTATTGGTTCCATCTGGCAGTTGACGGAGCTGTTGGTGTCGTGTTTTTGCTCACACCCTTTGTGTTCGGTTTTGGCGGAATCGACGCGTGGTACTATTTGGCCAACGGAGCTGCCGTCGCCCTGGTCGTGGGATTGCACAAGCCGGATACTGTGAGAAAAGTCTCTCGTGACACGGAGGTTGTGGCCGCAAAGGCCTGATAACCACGCAGCCGACCTTGCTTGAATTTGTTGATGCAAAATGCAAAATGCAACGTAAACGATAGCACGATCGTCAGGAGTAGCGAAAATGAACGACCTCCATTCCCGCTCGGCCCGGTCATTTCGGACTTCGGTATTCCTTGTTCGATATTCGATATTCATTTCGTGTCTTTCATGGTCGGTTGCTGGCGTGGGGCAGGACACGCCAGCCCCGGAACGGTTCACAGTAACGGGGACTGTGATGGATGAGTCGGGCGATCCGGTCGCTCATTCGGTCGTGATCCCGCTGTCGGAATTCGGTGTGCCGTTGCTCAGATCCGATGCCACACCTGCCACGATGATGTCGATACAGGAAGCGGGCGGCGAGGATTTTGTGCTGTTTACGCAATCCGATGCTGACGGGAAGTTTTCGTTCGAACTACCCGCGGGCAAGTACCGGATTGGGGCCCAGTCATGGCCTGGCAAGACGGAGATCACCGACCTGCTGGAACGGAACGGCGGTCAACTACGCATCGACGGAATCGTCGAGTACGAATTTGCCAGCGAGATGGAAGCATCCGAGCCGATTGCGATTCGGCCGATCGGCGCATGCACGGTCAAGGTGACATCGCAGGAGTCCGGCGATCTGGTTTTGATCAGCACCGAACCGCTGGCGGGTGATCCCGCGTTGGGCTTTATGGCACTGACCGGAACCTTCTGGAGCGGGCTGGTCGGCGGAGCTGCCATGAAGGACAAGGAATTAACGGTTTCCGGTTTGCCCGCGGGCGAGGTCTCGTTTTATGTATTCGTAAACGACAACAACGGCGGATGGGGCGGCGCTAAAACGACTGTCGTGGAAGGCCACAATCCAGATGTGTACGCCGGATTGCTGGCTGGCTGGAGCAACGCCCACAAAACACCTCCCCCGGAACTGGAGGAACTGACGGATTATTTTATGGAGCATCCGGACGAAGCCAAAAAACTGAACGAATACGCCAACGAATTGATGAGTCAATACTTGCCTGAAGATTCCCAGGGACGCGGCAAGGGTTGGATTGATGCGCAGCTAAAGGTCTCAGAACATCTGCAAGATGAATATGAACTGGCCAGCGGCGAAACGGTTACACTGGCTGATGCCTGGGCAGCCAATACTTACGCCCGCATGAACCGTTGAGGGGCGTGAACATAAACGAGTCTTCCATCTCATCCATGGAGGTCAGTTGGCTCGTCCACATCCAGCACTACGCCGCGATCTTCCACCTGAACCCGTTGAACCCGTTCCGAATAACGATCGATCACAACACGTCCGCCGACATCGCCAGTTAGCTGGCACAGCTCATCAATCAGGTCGCCGGGGAACAGCACCGGATGTCCTGGTTGTTCGCCGACAAAGGGACGAATGATCGTGTTGCAGCCAGAATCAACGAATTCGCTGCACAAGCGTGCAATCGTTGCGGGTTTAATAAACGGTACGTCACCCGGAAAGATCGCCACACCATCCAGACCTTTGTCTTGCAGTTCGCAAGCTGCGCAGGCGAGCGAGCTGCCCATCCCGGCAGACGGTTGGGGATTCACGGCAATCGTAACCGGAAAGCGTTTCGCCAGAACGCCGACTCCATCGTCGGTCGACTGCACGACGACAACTACGTGATCAAATGGGCATGCCACAATCGTGTCCAGAACGGACTCGATGATTGGCCGGCCGCCGGCCGTGGCCAGCAATTTGTTGGCTGGGCCAAAGCGTTTTGAAAATCCGGCGGCGAGGATCACCGACCCAAGTGTTGGCTTATTCATCCGTGGCCAACGCCATTTCCAGAGTATGCAACACGGCTCCCCTGACCATATCCAGTTTGTAGCCGGTTTGAGGCAGCGGATTAGCGTTGCCAACCGACAAATCGGCGGCCGCTTGCAGCGTGTCCGACAACACCTGACTGCCGGCCAGCGACTGTTCAACTTCCGGCAGCCGTAGCGGGATATTTGCGACACCGCCGACGCCGATCTTTGCCTCGCGAATGGTCGGGCCGTCCATTAACAGCCGCACGATTACTTCCACCAACGGCCATTCGGCCCATTGGCGACTCATTAACCGATAGTAGGAAGCCCGTTCGCCGTCAGCTGCCCGGGGCAGGTGAATATGCGTGATCAACTCGCCAGGCTTCAGAGTGTGATCGTGAGTGGGATCGCTGCCATCGCCATACAAATCCGCAACAGTTATGCGACCTCGCTTGGCAACCTGGATCTGCGCGTCGTAAGTCAGCAAAGCACAACCGATCGATGATGGATGGGGATGGACGCACGGTCCCAGATCGAAACACACGCCAAAATGATGATTGCCATCCCGCGCAGGGCACGTTGACGCATTGCCTTTCTTGGGGCAACCAAGGTCGGGGTGACGAAAGTACCAACAACGAGTGCGCTGACACAACACACCGCCCATCGTTCCCATGCTCCGGATCTGCGGAGTAGCCAGTGATTGGGTCGGCAAGGTCAATGCCGCATATTCCTGCCTCAGTCGTTCGTGATTGCCAATGGTTTCGATCGTAGTCAGCGCGCCGATCGTGACTCCATCGTCATGAAATTCGATCTGATCCAGGTCGGGGAGCCATTGGATGTCGATAATCGCATCGCCGGCGATACGACTGCGGATCCTTTCCTGCACATCCGTGCCACCGGCGCGGAATTCACCGCTGGCGGCAACGGCCTGGGCAATCGATTCCGCTTTGGTGTACATCGATCACTCCTTGACGTGTTCCAGCACGCGATGCGGACGCATGGGCAGCTCAGTTGGCCGCCATCCGGTGGCATGGAATATGGCGTTGCCGAGTGCCGCAGGTATGGGGATGGTGGCCAGCTCGGACATGCCACAGGCACCACCGCGCATTTTTTGAAACTTGCTTTCATCAAAGTAAATTTCCATTTCCGGTACGTCGCCGATACCAGGAATGCGATAGTCTTCCAGTCCGAAACTCAACAAAGTGCCTGTGTGCGGATCGTACTGCCGCTCCTCGGTCAGGGCGAATCCCAGACTTTGCATGATGGCGCCGCATGCCTGGCTGTGACACAGCTCCGGATTGACCACCTTGCCAAACGACATTCCCATCCACACTTTTTGCGGCTTGATTGTTCCCAGCAGTGTGTCGATGAGTGTTTGAATAACACAAACCGAGCCAGTCATCTTCAAAAAGAAGCTGATACCCAGGTTGCCTGTCGGCATTCTACCGATCACGTCGAACGTGCCGTTGCCGCCTCGTTTTGCAGAAGTCACCGATTGCGGCGGCAATTGTTTCAGCAAATCGGTTAGCGGAACATGTCCGGAATCGTGCCGGATACCACCGGAATCCCAACGGGCGTTAGCCAGGTCCATTTGGGAGGAGGCTGCCGAAATCAGTTTGGCTTTCAGCATACCGGCTGCTTCGGTGGAAGTCGGATACAGCGATGTCGTCGTGCGACTTGCGCTCGATACGGGTCCCTTCACCAGTGCCGAGTCACCGATTTGCACCTCAATATCGCGCAGCGACACGCCCAGTTCATCAGCGACCGCCTTGCCGATCACCGAGCGGGAGCCCTGACCCATGTCCTGCACTGCGCAACTGGCGACCACGCCCTCGGGAGTGGATTCAAGTTTGACACGCGTGGCATTGTGAAAGGCATTGAACCAGTTGCCTGCTGCCATGCCGATGCCGATCCGGAAACGGCCCGATCTTTTTGCTACTGCGTCGCGGTCTTTCCACTCGGGTATCGATTCCACCCAGTCGTAAAGTTTGTCGCGTACATCGGACCGATCCCATTTGCGTCGAAGTTCCAGGGGATCGATCTTGAGTCGATGAGCGGCTTCGTCGACCGCGGATTCCAGCGCCCAAAACGCTGACGGCCCGCAGGGACCGCGAAACGGTCGTGCCGCACCCCAGTTTGTGGCAATGTCAAAATCAGCGAGGTGTTTTGGGCCCCCGTACATCACACGCAGCCACGGAGCGTTTTGCGATTGAACGGCCGTGCCGCAGCTGCCGTAACACATAGCGGTGATTCCGCGTTGCTGCGCGTCGTCGTCAGTAACCAGTGAAAACTCGATGCGTGCCGTAGGGCGAAATCCTCCAAGCACCATCTCTTCCAGCCGGTCGTAAACCAGTTTGACAGGCGCTCCAGCTTCCCGAGCCAGTTCAATGGCCGCCGTGTGCTCGATTCGCATGCCCTGTTTTGCTCCAAAAGCGCCGCCAATGTACTCGGAGTAAATAGTGACGTTTTCGCGTTTGAGCTTGTAGTGTTTGGCAACTTCATTAGCCAGGACAAAAATGTTTTGGCTGGAGGTATGCAGGGTCAGCCGATTCTCGCTTTCCCAAATGGCCACAGAACAATGCGGTTCGAGTGCCGTGTGGGTCTGCGCCGGAGTGACAAAGGTGTGCTCGATCAGATGAAGGCCCGGTTGACCTTCGCGAGCCTGTTGCAGTGTTTTCCTGGCCCTGCCCTTTTTGTGCGACAACGCCATATTCAAATAAGGCGTGCGAACGTTGCCCTCCCATTTGCCGGGTGGAATGGGGCCTTCGGAAGCGTTGGGTGTTTTCTTTTTGGATTCCGGGTATACGACCGGGGAATCCGGCGACCGGGCTTTTGCGTCATCCACCACAAACGGGCAGACATCGAAATCGATTTCGATCGCTTCGATTGCGGCAAACACCGTGTCTTCATCCGCGGCAGCAATTGCCAGAATCGGTTGGCCGACGTAACGCACGACTCGATGGGGATCATCCAGCACGTCAATGATCGCCTTGACGCCCGGCATGGTCAGGGCCTTGCTGGTGTCGATGGTCTTAACCGCTGCATGAGCGTGCGGCGAACCCAGCAGTTTGCCAACGAGCATGCCGTGATAGTGAACATCGACGGTGTATTTTGCGTGCCCGGTTACCTTGGCGACTCCGTCGTGACGTGGGTATTCAAAGTCGCCGATGTCGTCACAATCACCGGCGCAGGCAGCTCGGATGGCCTCGTAAATGCCCGTGTACGCGGCGCAGCGGCACAAGTGCCCGGACATGGCCAACGCAATTTCCTCGCGCGACGGCGATGAATTGCCGTGCGCGGCTCGCCAGCAATCGTAAAAGTGAATTCCCTCGACGATGAATCCCGGTGTGCAAAATCCGCATTGCA
>JBPCVB010000836.1:0-13686 GCA_051010855.1 Pirellulaceae bacterium
CAGTAAGAAACGAGCATCGGAGCGTTTTGCGAAAGTGTAAACAGGGCCACGGCCTTGTGGCATGAGGCCGGACGACCCATGAAGTCGACCCAACAGCCCTTGTTTCCCGCGTGCTGATCGCCCAACAACGAAAGAATCCCCCCGGCGTGCAGAACTTCCTGTATCTTTGTCGCACTGCCACTGGTTGGCAAAATGAACTGTCCGCGGCACTCGCGAAATCCGGTCAACCATTTGTGCAGTAGCGGATTGTCCAGCGGGCGAGCGATGGCGTAGGTGGGGATCCCGAGAATACCTGTGACATAGACCGCTTCCTCGAAGTTACCCAAATGCCCTCCCACCATCACGGTTGGTCGCCAGTCCAGATAGAAACTGGTCATCAATCTCTTGTCGCGAATATCGACGAATTCACGCCAATTGGTAGTGTGAATCTTGCGTGATGCCTGGGCAATCTCGCAAACCATCAGAAAAAGGTGCCCCCACATGTCGCGATTCAGTTGCTGACGTTGCTCGCTGGTTTTCTGCGGAAACACGTGAGTGAGATTTTCGTGGATTGTGCCATAACGGAACTTCAGCACGTCCGCCATCAGCCAGCCGACTTTTTTGGAGAATCGTTCACACCACGCAAGCGGCAGCAATTGCAGGAATGCGACAGCAATTCGCGTCGCGAAGTATTCAGCGTAGTGCCGCCACCTGATCGGTTTTGGTTCAGCAGACAATGATCAATCCTTGATCGTAGACTCCATTTGCGGTTACGAATTCTGACAGGATTCTGCCGGATCGCAAAGGGAGATTTGGTGCAGGTACCGGAGCCAGTTTATCGCCTTTTCTCCTTGCGAAACACCAATTTCAAACCTGACCAGGTTGCGTCCACCGCACAAACCTTGATATCCACCAGCCCACGAGGCAAGGCAATTTCCCGCACCGTATCCTCAGTGATTTCCGACGGTACGCCGGACGATTTTTTGGGCCAGGATACCCAGATCATGCCGTCCTGCCGAATCTGGTTCTGCGCGAGCTTGAGTTGCTGTTCGAGTTCACGGCGTTTGGCCGTAAACAAATGCCATAGATCGACATCACCGCGTAACCTGGTCGAGATAACAACATCATCAGGCAAAGGCTTGAGCCAGATTGCGTACTGAACCGGCGCGTTCCTGGTCTTGATACGAAAACCGGGTTTGACCCCGAGTTTTTTGACAAGCGGTGTTCCCGAATATCCCGGCATGATCGAAGAAGGTCTTGTTGACTTTGTTACCCGGTGTGTCGACGTTCGTTTATCCTAACAGAACGGATTCGTACATTGCGCCGCGGGAAGCGCACTCATCAGCCGGGGAACCTTAAACCTGGACGGAACAACCTTTGGAAACACGAGCACGAAGTACAAGCGAGTGGTTCTGGCCCGTTGAACCACTCGCTTGCGCTTGGTGCTCGTATTGTCGGTAGAGCAAGTTGACTAATTGCAGGCTGCTGCGGGGAAGTGCCGCGATTTCAAGGCGATGCTGACCATGTCGACGACTGATTCCGGGGCGAATCGTGACGTATCGATGACCAGGTCATAAAGCTCGGGCCCGGTTCCGTCGTTGCGAAAATACTCCCGCAGGAATCGAGTCCGCTCTTGATCGGTTTTATCCACCAGCCCATGCGCTTCATCGTCCAACAATCCCTGGGATTCCATCATTCGCTGGATGCGGTATTCAACAGGTGCGTGCAACCGTACAAACAGGCCGTAGTCGCGAGGCAGGATGAATTGGGAACCACGACCAACCATCACAAAATTTCCGTGTTGCGCGGCAATCATCAATAGTTCCCCAAGGTCCCGGATGTAGCCGGGTTGTGAAAACGCCTGACCTTCCAGCCATGCCTCGAATAAGCCAGTCAACCAGGCCACGTGTTTTTCATCGACAAAATCAACCAGTTGTTTTGAGACCTGGAAGTCGGATGCAATGTTGTCGAGGATCTCACGGTCGGCAAGATCCCAACCCAGATGCTCGCTCAAACTGGCAGCGATCTCTTCGCCTCCCGCACCGCACTGACGCGAAATCACGACATACGGCCCCAACTTCGGCCGGCTGGCCTCCTCCTCGATTTTGCGCTCCAGTTTTTCGCGCTCCAGCCAACGCGTCATATTGGCTTCGATTAGTCGCGAGACGTTTGGCGATGGATACGACATGGCACAGACTCCCGGATGGTATTGATTTGACAATGCACTCCTGAACAGCGAGCTGGCGATCCCTGTTTTCGAGAATTGTAGCAGTCCTGTAGTCGTCGCCGACCGTTGAGGTACTCCATTGACGTGGATGTCCGCACACGGTGTGATGAGGCGTGTACCTTCGTTTTGGAACCAACTGGACATTCTGCCTCAATCAATCAGTTCGATGACCAGATTGTCGTTCGACTGTTCCAGTTCCCGTTTCACAAGCTTTGCAATGGCCAGCTGGTCGGCCTGAGGGATCCGTTTCCGGACAGGGCCGGCATTGTGCACGGTGCGAATGTCAGAAACACCGGGCCGGTACGGCAATTGTCGTCAGACACGACCACGCACATTCGGCTCCAAAAGAACCGAGTTCGGATTCATGCAGTATTTGCTCGCCACGATTGATGAAACGCGTCGCCATGTTCTGCATCAAAGTTTTACTGGTTTGCGTTCACGCGCTGATTTGTAGATCGCGTCGATCAACTCCACACTCTTGCGGGCTTCGCCGCCATCAACCAGCAACTGGTCGCGTCCTTCGATCGCGTCGATCACGTTTTGAAACTGGGAAGCGTGGGCAGCAAAGCCGATCGAGGCGGGATCGCTGGCGCCACCATCGGTTGCGTTTTGGGCGGCCAGGCGATCGATGATGGTCTGGTCGTCCGGCAGCGACTCGGCGAAATGCCAGTTTTGGATCTCCTCGTCAACAATGGCGGCGCTGCCGGAGGAACCGTAGATTTCCAGGCGTTTCGATTCACCGGGGAACGCCGACGTGGTCGCCTCGATCGTGCCAAGTGCTCCGTTGGCAAATCGCAAAATGGCTACGGCCGCGTCCTCGACTTCGATACGCAGGTGAGCCAGGGTGGCGGTGTAGGCGGTGACCTCCTCAACAGGGCCCATCATCCACAGCAGCAAATCCACGTTGTGGATCGCCTGATTCATCAAAGCGCCTCCGCCATCAAGTTCCCAGGTGCCACGCCATGCGCCACTGTCATAGTACTCCTGAGAGCGGTGCCATTTGACGTAGGCATTGGCCAGAGCGATTTGGCCAAAGCGGCCAGCCTCGACCGCTGACTTAAGCAGTCGCGACGATTCGTGAAAACGCGACTGAAAGATGGTACTGAGCAACACGCCGGAATCCTCGCAGGCCTCGATGATTTGATCGCATCGGGCTGGCGTGACTTCCAGTGGCTTCTCTACCACGACATGCTTGCCTGCCCGTGCGGCAAGCAACGCGGGTTCCAGATGGGCACCGCTGGGCGAACAAATACTGACAACGTCAACTTCGGGGTCACCGGTAAGGTCCTCGACGGTCGCAAGGAACCGGCAATTGTGTTTCTTTGCAAACGCCCTGGCCGATTGCGGCGAGCGACTGGCACAGCCCACCACTTTCGCGTTGGGTAGGCTGGCAAGCGCCCGCGCGTGAAAATCGGCGATCATGCCACAGCCGACGATTCCAAATCCCAGTGCCATTACTTCACCGCTACAGATAAACATCCACGGTTTGAATTAACATCGTAATGCCGTTCAGCAACGCATGCACAAAAATGCACGCCAGCAAGCTGCCGGTTCGCTGGTACAAATAGCCCAGTCCCAGACTCAACACAAACAGACTGATCGGAGCGGGACCCTGCGAGTAGTGAGCCAATCCAAACAGCACCGACGTAATCACGATCGGCCAGATCTGCAGCGACTGGGCTTTCTTTTGGCTGGTTGATTCAGCAATCTCATGCTGCGCGGCACCGACGATCAGCGAATTGGGGTCATCCAGGGCTCCTGGGCGGATGCGTTGCAGCCAGCCCTGCAATACCCCGCGAAACAGCACTTCTTCGACGATCGGTGCCACAACGACCGCGGAGATCCACACCATCCCCAAGACCAACGGTGATGGACTCTCCTGTAATTTTTGCAACGTGGGGTGCTCGTATTCAATAAACATCACCAGAATCATCTGAACCAGCCAGACGATTGGCATCCACATGGCAAATCCAATCAGGCCCCATCGAACGCCTTCATGAAGTTGGCCGATTGTCAGCCCGAATTCGTGCAGTCGATGCCGGTAGCGTATCACCAGTAAAGCGAACAATCCGATCACAACCAGCAACTGGCTAACGGCGGTCACGCCGATCAGAACTGAGTGAGCAAGATCCGACATGGGATCACCCAACCGGATACCTGCCACACGGTCCAGAACAAACACGACGGCGACCTGACTGGAGAGCCAGACAAAAAGGACGATTAGGACATCGAGGAACCCCCAACGAACCTGAGCCGATCGATTCACGAAGTATTCGGCGCGTCGCCAAAGGGGAACTCGCCAGTAGCGGACCCACAGAACCAGACCCACACAGCTGACGGCAGCGAGGATGACCCAGGCCAGCAGTGAACCCGTGCTTGCTTCCATGGCTACGCTGCCCTGTTATTTGCCGCCAAGATCGATCGTATTAGCTGCACCGACAACGTAGAGGTATCCGGAGTGCAACGTCGAAGCGACCGCCAGCCAAACTGAAATGATCACGGTTACATTCAACCACCCAGGCACCGGTGTTTCGGATGTCGCCGGATCCTGTCCGGCGATGGCCAGTGCGACCATGCAAGCGCCTGCCGCAATGCATTGAAACCACATTTTCAGCTTGCCAGCCATTTTGGCAGAGAAGTCGCCACCGGATTGCTCGATGAAACTGCGTAACGCCGTCACGAGGATTTCACGCGCGACAACCACCACGGCCATCCAGCCTGCAACTTTTGCGTACCAGGGGTAATCGCGCATGGCGACCGCCAGCAAGATAAACGTGCCGCAAATCAAGACCTTGTCGCAAAACGGATCGAGAATCCTGCCGAGTTGTGTTACCTGGTCGTATTTGCGGGCCCACCACCCGTCGATCCAGTCGGTGCCAGCCGCGACGACAAATGCGACAAAGGCAGCCCAATACCAACCGAGCGGCAAAAAGGTGAAAACCAGAATCGACAGCAGCAGCCGGGCGACTGAAATGCGATTGGGCACGTTCCAGATCGTCGATGACTTGTCTGAATTTTCGGTTGGCGTGTCAATGGGCATCGTTGTTCCGATACGGGATCAGCGAGGTGCAGCGATGGCTACCGCCACCAGATCGTAACCCTGGGTGGCGACGACCTCGCAATCGACAATGTCGCCGGGCTTCAAGTCGTGTTCGGTTTGCGTGACAAACACCAGTCCGTCCACGTCTGGCGCATCAAAAATTGCCCGTCCGGCCCACGCACCAGCATGGTCCGGAACCGGCTGGTCAATAATGCAGTTAATCGTTTTTCCAATGTGCGATTCGTTGCGTTCAAAGATCACCCGCTGCTGGATCTGCATGAGTTGTTCGCGGCGGCGTCGCATGGTTGCTTCGTCAACGTGCTCAGGTAACTGGGCCGATGGCGTGTCCGGCTCGAATGAATAGGTGAACACGCCGAGACGCTCAAATCGCTGTTCGGCAACCCAGGCACAAAGCTCTTCAAATTGCTGGTCCGTTTCACCTGGAAAACCGGTGATCATCGTGGTGCGCAATGTCAGGTCAGGAATGCCGGCACGCAAGTCATTGATAATTTGTTCGGTTTGCTGGCGATTCACGCGGCGGCTCATGCGTCGCAGCATTGTGTCGTTGATGTGCTGCAGGGGCATGTCGATGTAAGGCAGGATGCGTTTTGCCCCGGCTATCGTCTCAATCAATCTCTGGTCAATGTACATGGGGTAGAAGTACATCAAGCGAATCCACTCCAGGCCGTCCACCTGGTCCAGTTCCGTCAATAACTCGGCCAGTCGCGGCTCGCCATAGAGGTCCATTCCGTAATAGGTGGTATCCTGCGCGACGACGATGAGTTCGCGGACCCCGGATGCGGCCAGTTCCCGCGCTTCTTCCAAAACTCGTTCCATCGGCTTGGTTGCATGTTTGCCACGCATCTTGGGAATAGCACAAAACGTACACAGACGGTCGCAGCCTTCGGAGATCTTAAGATAGGCAAAATGCCGTGGAGTGATACGCAGACGACTGGTGTCCGGCAAGGCGCGAATAGGTGCCGGCTGAAACAGCGTGCGTTGCTCCGTTTGATCTCCGAGCATGCGGTCGACGACGCCAGTAATTTCTTCCCGACTGAACACGCCCACCAGGTTATCTATATCGGGCCGGTCCTCAAGCATCTGTTCCTTTTGACGCTCGGCCAGGCAACCAGAAACGATAACCCCGCGGGTTTTCCCGCTTCGTTTCAACTCCAGCATTTCATCGATTGCCGCGAACGATTCCTTGCGCGCCTGTTCAATAAAGCCACAGGTATTGACGATGACAAAGTCACTTTGGGCCGGATCGGGAACCAGTTGATAGCCGTCGAGTTTAAGTAGACCCATCATCCGCTCGCTATCGACTGTGTTCTTGGCGCAGCCGAGCGAGACAAAGGCATAGCTGCCCTTGTAATCGGGTGAATCAGGCGGTGTTTGGTAGTCGGTGGACAAGGAACCAGGATGCTGGAAAACCGGGCGGATCGCGCGAGAGTCGCGGCGGGCGAACCCTGATGGTATCTGAAACCGATCGCAGTAACCAGCGCTAATCGTCGTCAGGCTTTTCCGGTATCACGTCGGTTTTCAGTTGGCGTGCCCAGGGCGTTTCAGCAAATCCCAGAGGTGCAGTGGAGACCGCCAGGATGCGGCAGCTCTTCTGGCCCCACGGCTCGGTGCGAGGAGCGTGAACCAGCTGACAACCCGCAGCCGTCAGCTGACCCGCGGTTGCATCCACGTCGTCGACCTCGAACTCGATCGTGAAACCCAGCGGAACCTGATCAGCAAGATCGCGACTTCCCAGGATCGCTTCGGCCGCAGCGGCCCGGCTCCAGATCCCGAAGTGCAACACGCCGGGTACCTTTAACATGACGTAGTCATCTTCCATTCGCTGGTGGATTTCCAGACCCAGCGTATCGTGGTACAGCTTGAGCGCCTCGTCGATACTCTCCACGATTTCGGCAATTCCTGCCAGGTGTCGGGGCATAACGCGTCCTATTTAATACCGGGCTTCTTTTCCTGGCGTTTGAAACGCATGTTCGGGACGGCGGCTCCAATGACCTGCAGAATGACTCCACTAAAGATAATGGCCAGGTATCCGGAAAGTGGGACGAGCAATTTCCCCCGACCGCCCATCGTCAACAGGTCAACACCACAGATGACAACTGCCGAGACAAACAGCAGGACACTGTATAGGCAAATACGTTGACCAAGACGTTCTTGCTTGTTCATAACCTTCCACCCCTGATAAAGCTTGTGTTTGATAACGACTCGCGATTCGCCACGCCGGGTTGGATATTTGAAAAAGAACCGGAATTCCGGCTGAATCAGGTGCCGCGATGGCTTTCCTCATACATTCCCACATAACTCTCATAGCGACGCACGTCGATCATACCGTCAGCCACCGCGTCCTTGACAGCGCATTGAGTTTCGTGCCGGTGTGAACAATCGGGAAACCGGCAGCCATTAATAAACGGACGGATATCCCGAAAACAGCCTTCCAGTTCCTCACGGGCGACGTCCCAAAGCTGAAACTGTCGAATCCCGGGCGTGTCCACGATATGGCCACCACCAGGAATCGGAACCAGCACGGCTGAGGTTGTTGTATGACGACCTTTCTCGGAGTCCTGACTGACATGGCTGGTGCGCAGTTTCAGCGAAGGATCAATCGCATTTAACAGTGACGATTTTCCAACGCCACTTTGGCCGGTCACCACGCTGTCCTTGCCCGTTACCAATTGCCTGAATCGCTGGATGCCCTGGCCGGATTCGGCCGACACCATTTGCACCGTATAGCCCATGGAGCTCCAGACACCAATCAACGGTTGTAGATCCGCCGCGTCGACCAAATCGATCTTGTTGATCAGGACGATGGGCCGGATATCGGTTTGTTCGGTGGCGATCAGATAGCGGTCGATCAAATTGGGTTTGAGTACCGGTTCGGCTGCGCTGCAAACGATCAATGCCTGGTCGACATTGGACACCAGAATCTGTCGCCGGCCGCGGCTGGTGCGACTGATCACGGAACGACGTGGTTCGACTCGCACAATCAATCCCTGCAGACCCCCTTCGGGACGAATCATGACCTGATCGCCTGCCACCACGACATGTTGCAGGTCCGTGGCCAGGTTCTTCAGCAATCCGCGAGTCGCGCACTCAAAATTGCCCTCTGACGTCTCCACGACCGTCTTCAGCCCATGGACGCTGAGCACGCGGCCGGAGATGCACTTGGTCAAATCAACATCCAGCAGCACCTGAAAGCCCGTTTCTTCATCGCCGATTACTTCGCCCATGATCGTGCGATGTCGTGTTAGATCGCCTTTGCCGGAAATTCGTTCTTCGGCCACGTGCGATTCGTCGGTAACATCGTCACCAGCGTGTCGCGTAAAGTCCTTTTTGCGCACGGAGCTGTCGTGTTTCTTTTTGAATTCCGCGCGGATTTTGCGTTTACGTTTTCCCATCAGCTGGTTTTTGATGCACGGATTTCGGAAGCGGAATCAAAGGTCTCTGGTCGAATTCGCGTGTCCACCGGACATATGGTTTTTGGTTCCGGTTTCGCGGGGCATGCAGGTTGCCGTAATCGCGTCGGAAGGGGATGCAGATTTCCTTTGCAGCGGAACCGGAATCGTGCCGATTACGTAGTAAAGTTGTTGTATGCCTTAGCAGGTGATTTAACTACATTTATAGCATAGGGGCCCGAGGCGTCCGACAAACCCCGCCCCGGTCGGATGTGGACCCGGTCATGATCAACCCAGGAACACGGAACAGTGGCCACTACCCAAACCAGAAAGATCCTTTGCGTCACGGATGACCAGTTTCAGCAGGACGGGCTACCGATTGAATTGCCTGACTGGTGTGATGTGGTCTGTGTGAACATCAAGGACTTTGACGAGTCCATTCTCAACGCCGAGTATGACGGCTTCTTCATTCTTAACCGGCCGGACGAAGCCCAGTGGCAGTTCTGGCATTTGATGCAAAACTCGATCATCTTCGATCAAATGCCCGACGGATTCGCCGTCACCGATCGAAGCCACAAGATCATGTGGGCAAACAAAAGGCTGACCAGCTGGTTCGACAATCGACCGCTCGTCGGCCTCGATTTTTTTGAGGCCCTCGACAAGCCCGAAATCATGGGCGAAAGCAGTAATCCGCTGGCCAACGCGTTGAAGACCAGCCGGGCAGTGACTGCATCGCTGAAGTGTGGAGCGCGATCTTATCTCAGCATTCGAGTTGCCCCTGTCAGCGTCAACGGCGAGGAACCGACTCATAATCTGGTCACGCTTAGCGACGTGACGGAAGAACGTCTGCATGTGCAAAAGCTGGAAGCTATCCACAACGCCGGCTCGGAGCTGGCCGATTTGACGCCGGAAGAAGTCTACCGGATGAGCATCGAGGAACGGATTGATCTGCTCAAGGCAAACATCCTGCACAACACGCAGGATGTACTTGGTTACGACGTCGTGGAAATAAGGCTAATCGATCGCAAGACCAATCAATGTATCGCGTTGCTTAGCGAGGGCATCGACAGCGATGAATCGAAGCGTCCGTTGTATGCCGAATCGCAGGGAAACGGCGTGACGGGATTTGTCTGTGCGACGGGGCAAAGTTACCTGTGCGAGGATACTCGCAGCGACCCGCTGTATGTGGGCGGCTTGATTGGCGCCAAGAGTTCCCTGACGGTTCCGTTGTTGCTGCACGATCAGGTCATTGGATCGTTCAATGTGGAAAGCCCCCAGGTGGGAGCATTTCGTGAAAGCGACCTGCAACTGTTGCAGATTTTCGCACGCGACATCGCACGGGCCCTCAATACGCTGGAATTGCTGGTGGCCGAGAAAGCCAATACGGCCCAAGCCAGCGTCGAGGCAATTGAAACCGCCGTCGGATTGCCGATCGATGAAATTCTGAACGACACCGTTCACGTCATCGAGAATTACATCGGCCAGGATGCCAATGTGTCCCGGCGTTTGCGAAGAATTTTGAAGAACTCGCGTGAAATCAAACAGGTCATTCACAACGCTCGCGAGGAAATGACCTATGGCGAGTCCGTGCCCGAATCAGTTCAGCAACACCAGCGACCGCTGCTGCGAAATAGCCGCATACTGGTTGTGGATTGTGAAGACGAAGTCCGCAACAGTGCCCACTTACTCCTGGAACCGTACGGTTGCATTGTGGAGACAGCCCACGAGGGAACGGAAGCCATTCTCATGGTGCGAAACAGCGATCCAGAAACGCCCTACGACGCCATCATTGCCGATATTCGCTTGCCGGACCTGACCGGTTACGAGATTCTGATGAAACTCAAGGAGACCATGGACGATCCCCCTCTGGCCTTGATGACCGGATTCGGATACGACCCCGGGCACTCAATTGTAAAAGCGCGTCAGGCGGGACTGAAGCCTTACGCGATCCTCTACAAGCCGTTCAAACTCGAACAGCTACTGGAGACCATCGAACGTTTGATTTCGGACGATTAAAGCGACGGCCCTGCCTGGAATCGTTTGGGCGACGGCAAGCCGTTCGTGCTTATCCTGTCCGCATGTTTCTGATATCTTCACCGGCCATGGTTTGGTTGGTTTATTGCAGGAACTGCTGATGTCAATCTTGAGCTGGTTTAAACTGGCGATGGCGTTGGGCGGTAACCTGGCTTTTTGGTTTGCCATCTTTAACCAGATTCACGCCACGCGCTGGCCACGCTGGGTCCGCAAGTTATTGGAGAAGGTAGTCTACGCAGCAGTCACGCTGTTCACGATTGTGCTCGTGGCGCACGCTTTGGACTGGATGTTCGTGGAACCACCCGCCAGAATCTTCGCCAACCTCTGGCAATGGCTGTGCTGGATTGTGCTGGTAGTCATCGTGGCCCGCTGGATTTGGATTCGGTTCAACACGCGTGTCCCAACCGAGTTGATTGCCGAGCGGCGACAGCTTGTTGATATACGCGACGAATTGAAAGAGCCGCCATACGCCGGTTGGCAGGCCCGACTGCTGGGTCTGTTTCCGGGCAACCAGTCGCTCAAGTTATCGGTCGAGCATCGCATCCTCGAGCTGTCCGGGTGGCCATCGGAACTGGATGGTCTGGTGATTGCCCATCTTTCCGATCTGCATTTCACGGGCAAGATCAGCCGCGAGTACTTCGAGAAAGTGGTGGAGTATTGCAATGAATGCGGACCGGACATCATTTGCCTGACGGGCGATATCATCGACGAGGAATTCTGTCTGGACTGGTTTCCCTCAACACTGGGGCAGCTACGGGCGCGGCATGGCAAGTACTATGTGCTTGGCAATCACGATTTGCGTATCACCGACGAACAAAAGTTGCGACAAGCGCTGCAAGTGGAGGGATTTGAGCCCGCCAGTCATTCGTGGACGCCGATATCGATTCGACAGACGCAGTTATATCTGGCCGGCAATGAACTGCCGTGGTATTTCGGTGCAGAGAATCTTACCGAACCGCCGCCCGGAACGTCTCTGGTCATATCGCACTCGCCCGACCAGATTTTTTGGGCCCGGGATTTGGGTGCTGATCTGGTGCTGGCCGGACATTGCCATGGCGGTCAAATTCGCCTGCCATGGATCGGAGCGCTAGTGGCGCCCAGTCGTTACGGCGTGAGGTTTGCATCCGGGACCTTCAAGATCGGTGGCACCGTAATGCACGTGTCCAGGGGAATTTCGGGGGACGATCCCATTCGCTGGAATTGCCCCCCGGAATTGGGCGTCATAAAGATCAATGCCGCTTCGCGCGTTCAATCCTAGCGGAGCGCGATGGCCATTTCCCGCTCGGATATGCTGGTGCGAATCGATTCCACATCGATCTTGTTCAGCAGATGCCGGCGACCGGCAGGCGTATGAACCCGAATGATGCGCTCCGTGTCACCGTTATCAAAACGGGTGATGACCCGGGTGGGTGTGATGGCCTGGATCGAGATGTCGCTGTCGTTGATTTTGCAGGTAACGTCCATCTCGATCGTGCGATTACACGAGATGTCGTCCCAGCTGGTTGAAATCGTCTGCATGACAGACTCCGGAGGGAACAGAGGTAATAAATTCGTGTCGTTCAACCATCGACATTCTCAATTCGGTAGTTCAGCCAAACGGACAAATTTCGGGTTAAATTTTGCCCAGAGCGCAGGGTTTCGCGCATTTTGGCCGCAAAGAAAGTGCAAGCGTCACAATTGGCAGAGGCGCCAGCGAGGCTACTGGTCGTTTTGGTCGCCGCCGGAATGAGCGTTCTTAAGTTCGTTGACTTCTTGCCGCAAGCGACGGATTTCGTCGCGCATCTGAGTTACGAGATCTCGCAATTCGTCGTTTTCGGAACGCGCGGGCTCGCGAGGCGGCCGCTGGCGGCCCGGTGTCGCTTGTGGGGGCGGATCAGCGGCGGCAGGGTGACGCAACTCGGGTTGCCGTTGGTCGTCGGCCGATGGTTCGCGTTCAGAGGCCAGTCGACCCTGTTCGCGGCGAATTAACTGCTCGACTTGCCTGACCAGATCGAATTCACCTGCGTCTTTCAGCGCTTGAAGCGATCGCTCCAGATTTTGCAAACGCGTGGAAGTGCGCGGAGCGTTTTCGCCGGGCAATTTCAGACGCGGTGCCGGATCTTCACGTGGCTCCTGCTGGTCTGCCTGTGCTTCGTCTTGCTCGCCCATCAACTCACGTTTGGCCTTTTCGATATCCTCACGGGTCTCCAGTCCGGCGATACGGGATTGCGGTACCTTGCGATCACGGGCATTACCCGGCTGCGGTTGGGGCCGCCGAGCCAAATCGAGCTCTTCGTCCAGCATGGACGCTGTTTCCATCAGCTCGTCGAGTCGTTTGTTGAGTTCCTTGAGCGCATCTACACGAGTCCAACCTTGCTCAATTTCCAGGCGAATGCGTTCGACCTGGGCTTCCTGTTCTGAATCAATCGCACGCTTGAGTTGATCCTCAAGCACGCCAATGGTACGAATCTCTTCGTCCATCATTTTCTTGATCTCGTCCAGACGCGACTGGATCTGTGTTTCCTGCGCTGATTGTGCGTTGACGACCTGGGGACCGCCGACGAGCGCAACGAACAACATCAGCACCGATGACAAACGCATTATCGGACTCCCGAACAGACTTCCGGCAAGGCACGGCACAGAACGCCGCAGTTTCCGATATTGTAGTCATTGATGGCTGTCCGGCACAGATGAACGCTGTTTGCGGGCTTGGCGCAAAAAAACCCGGGCAACCGATGGTTTCCCGGGCACATCGAAACAGGCTTTTGTTCGGAAGCGGCTGGCCTAGCGATAGATTTCAAATCCAATCGTGGCCCCGTGGAATAGGGCACCACCACGGTTGTAATTGAATCCGGATAGCTGTGTGACGACAGTACTGTAGGTCTCTTCCACTTCGCGGACATTTGCCAGACCCATGATTTCGTAGCCGAAACGCAAACGAGTCTTGCGAGTAATCTTGTAACGGGCATAGGCACCGAGTTCCGCGCTGTAGGCGATATCGGTGTTGTTGTCACCAT
>JBPCVB010000837.1:0-3456 GCA_051010855.1 Pirellulaceae bacterium
GACGGAAGTCATTTGGCCGACCAGATGCGCCGCCAGAGCAATTGATGTTTGCCCCGTGTTCGCCCTGTGAATCATCCGCTCCTTGCGAACATCGCGTTTCCCAGCGGCAAAGTGCTGACGGTGAATATCGATCAGGTTCTGATGCAATTCCGTCCGTAGCCAGACGAAAAACGGCACGTCAGGATGTTCCATGTAGCGATCAATGCGTTTGGCTGCCCGGACGTAAGTCTCCTGAATGACGTCGGACTCCGAAACACGACCGCGCAATCGATAGTCCAGGCGAAACTGCACAATCCGTTGCAGTCGCTGTTTGACTTGCTGGAAAAACCGCGCGAAGTTTTCGTCCCGGTCTGCTGCCAGACAGGCCAGCAATTCCACCTGGTCGGGTAACTCGCGGTTGGCAGAACTCGTTTCCATACTCTTTAAACCCTTGCAATCTGGTTTGGGGTTCGGTCTTTTAAGATGCATCGACAACCGGCCCAAGGCCTTGTCTATCAACAGCTTACAACCAGATTCTCCGCCAATTCGGGCATTTTCGCGGTTTTCGGGATTTTCCAGTCCTCCATCCGGCATTTGCCCGTGTTTCATCATGAGGCAAAATTTCGAGGACAAACAAGAGGATTCTCACATGCGCTTTTTCAATATCGTCGCCGTGGTTACGGTTGCTATCTGGATGTAAGGTGATGTAGCCGCGCAGGAACAGGAAACACCCGATCAGCCGGAGCAGCAAACGGAACAAGCCGAGGGCAAACAAAAGGGCCAGCGGCGTGGAGGTGAAGCTCGACGGGATCGTCGAGGCCAGCGGGCCAATTTTGCTCAGGTGATCCGACGTATGGATCGCAACCAGGACGGCATGATCTCACAGGATGAAGCCCCTGGGCGGATGCGCCAACGCTGGGAACAAATGGATACCAATGAGGACGGCGTGCTGGACCAACAGGAATTGCAGGCAATTATCCAGCGTATTAACGGCATGGGCGGCGATGCACAGCGCAAGGGAAAAGGTAAAGGCAAGGGCAAGGGCAAGGGGGATGGCAAAGGCCAGGGCCCTCGTGGCAACCTAATGCAGATGTTCGACAAGAATAGTGACCAGCAAATCACCAAAGACGAGGTTCCCGAGCGAATGCAGGCCAACTGGGACCGCATGGATGCCAACGGAGATGGAGTTCTGGATCAGCAGGAAGTGACCGCGATCCAGCAGCGCATGCGTGACCGGGAACAAGGTAAAGGCGGCAAGGAGGAAGGCGAACCACAAGGTGGCGTCAAGCCGAAGCGGCCTGGTAGCGGCGGTTAGTGCAAGAACGACACCAGCCGGCTGGGCAGAAATTACTCAACGGAAATCACCCCATGTCTTTCAATCTCTCCAGAGTTTTCGGTCTGATTCCTGTCTTCTTGTTGTGCTGCGTACCGGCCGCCGCTCAGGAAATGCAAACACCGCTGCTGTCCGAGGCCGAGGGAATTGAGTTTTTCGAAAACAAGATTCGGCCGGTCCTGGTGCGCGAATGTTACGGGTGTCACTCGAACCAGTCCGGTCAGGGGCGTGGCGGACTGAAGCTGGATACCAAGATGGCGATGTTGCTGGGCGGCGATTCCGGAGCTTCGCTGGTGCCTGGCAGTCTGGAAGACAGTCCACTGTGGTCAGCGATCAATTACGAAGACTACTCGATGCCGCCCAACAAAAAATTGTCGGCCGATATCATCGAGGACTTCCGGCAGTGGATTGAGATGGGTGCACCGGATCCGCGTGGGCAAGAAACGGCCGTCTCCGTCAATTCGAGCGTGACCGCGGAAGACGTCAAGGAAGGTCGCGAGTTCTGGTCATTCCAGCGTCCACGCAAACCGTCGTTCGACAATGTTCCCGAAAACGAATGGTCGCGCGGCCCAATCGACCATCTGGTTCTGTCAGAGTTGCAGAGCAACAACATGCAACCTGCGACCGATGCTGACCCGGGAACACTGTTGCGACGCTTGTGTTTTGATTTGATCGGACTGCCACCAACGCCGTACCAAATCGAATGGTTCATGGCCAAGTGGGAGACCGATCCTGACCAGGCTGTGGCTGGCACGGTGGATCGTTTGCTCGACAGCGACCGCTTCGGAGAACGCTGGGGGCGACACTGGCTGGATGTCGCGCGGTATGCGGAGTCTTCTGGCAAGGAAATCAATGCCACGTTTCCGCACGCGTGGCGTTATCGTGACTATGTCATCGATTCGTTCAATGAAGACAAGCGATACGACCGGTTTGTCGAGGAACAGATCGCTGGCGATTTATTGCCGGTGCGAAGCGATGAGCAATGGGCCGAGAATCTGATTGCAACCGGTTTTCTGGCGGTCGGTCCCAAAACATTGACCGAGCAAAACCCGAGGCAGTTCCGCGCCGACCTGATTGACGAACAAATTGATGTGTCGACCCGGGTCTTTCTGGGCGTCTCGGTGGCGTGTGCCCGCTGCCACGACCACAAGTTCGATCCGATCCCGCAGTCTGACTATTACGCAATGGCCGGGATTTTTGGCAGCATGGAAACGTACTATGGGACTCTGGATACCCGCCAAAATCGGCGGCCCAGTGATTTGCTGTTGCTACCTGTTGAGGATCTCAGCGAATTCGACAAACCGCTATCGGCGGACGAGTTGGCAAAACTCAAGGCCGAGCTGACGGAAGTGGAAAGGGAATATCGCGAACTGGCCCGGAAACGACGTGAAGCCAGACGGTCCACTAACCCGTCACCGGAATTGCTGCGCAGTATTCGCCAATTCGCGCAAACCGGGGCCCGCATGGCCGCGCTGCAGTCCGTCATCGACTCCTACAACGAAGACGGTACGGCCAAGACATTCTGCATGGGGGTTCAATCGACTGATCCCATCGAGGCCAATCTGCTGGTGCGAGGCGAAGTCGACCAGCCGGCCCAAAAAATCTCACGAGGATTCGTTCAAGTCGTCGGGAACAATCGCAAAATTCGTGATCAGTCGACGGGACGTCTCGAACTGGCGCGCTGGATGTCCGATGAAGACAATCCGTTAACCGCTCGCGTAATGGCCAATCGCATTTGGCAGCACCTGATCGGCAAGGGCATTGTGGAGTCCACCGAGAATTTTGGGGCCACGGGCCAGCCACCGACGCATCCGGAATTGCTGGACTACCTTGCTGTTTCGTTTATGGACAAGGAATGGTCGATCAAACAGTTGATCCGGGAAATTGCCACGTCGCGAACCTATCGCATGAGTGCGGCATACAACGCCGAATATTACGAGCGGGATCCGGACAACAAGCTGTTATGGCGTGCCAGCCCACGACGACTGGAGGCCGAAGCCCTGCGCGATGCCATGTTGAGTGTCGGCGGCAAGCTCGAGACCGAGCGACCGCGTGCCTCCGAGGTTGCTCGTGGCGGCAAGACGATTGTCCGCCGGGGAACCATGCGCAACACTCGCGAATCCATCCTGCAACAAACCATGAAC
>JBPCVB010000838.1:0-4804 GCA_051010855.1 Pirellulaceae bacterium
GGGTTGGTAGCATGATCCAATCTGTAACGCGGCGAAACCTGTCACTTGTTGATCAGACTACCGTCACCGACGCCCACGTCGCCGTCTTGACCAACTATCTGACGCCGCATCATTGGAAACAACTGCAATCGGCTTCGCAGCGAGTTAGTCGAATGTCGGTCCTGCTGTCGACGGACATGGAACCGAATCGCAACTGGACCCCGAACTGGGGCATGCTGGATGTACAGGTTCAAAAGAATGTGATGCTGACTCGCAAATGGCGACACAAGGCGGGCTTCCAGGAAGACAACTACATTCACATCCCCTGGGACACCGTCAAACGGCTGCGACAAATGAAGCCGGACATCATCATTTCCTATGAAATGGGTATGCGTACGCTGTTCAGTTCCATGTACCGCTCGATGCATAACGATTGTCGACTGATCATGGTCGCCAACGTTTCGGAGCATACCGAGCAGGGCAGGGGAGCACTGCGTCCGTGGCTGCGTCGCTATCTAAAGACTCATGTCGATTTCGTGACCTACAACGGCCCCGGTTGTAAACGGTACTTAATGGATCAGGGGCACGACGAAAACAAGCTGGTTTACTTCCCGTATCAGCACGATGTGGCAAAGGTATGGCCCGGCCAACATGCATTCACTGAACCGCCCAGTCGGTTGTTTTTCTGTGGCAGCTTGTCCGAGCGCAAGGGGATTGTTCGGTTCAGCAATGCTCTGGCTACCTGGTGCCGCGAGAATCCGGATCGCCAAATTGAACTGGTAATCGGCGGTGATGGTCCGCTGCGTCTGGTCATTGAGACCATGAGTCGACCGGATAATCTGACGTTGACACTGCTCGGGCCGATTGACACCGACACAATTCGGGATTGTTACGGATCCTGCGACGTGACTGTTTTTCCGACCTTTGCCGACGAGTGGGGAATGGTTGTGAACGAGTCGCTGGGCTCCGGGACACCGATCCTGTCCAGCTGTTATGCCCAGTCGACCGAGGCGCTGGTCCGCGATGGCCGAAACGGCTGGGTATTTGATCCCCTGAATCAGCAGTCGGTACGGCATGGGCTGGACCGCGCCCTCAATACCCCCGCCCTCCAGATGAAACACATGAGTCATGATGCGCGTGAATCAGTGCGTCATCTGACACCGGATTTCAATGCTGACCTTTTTCAGCAACTTGTTCAACAAGCCCTCCAGTCCCTAACCAGATCCCGCCCTTTATCAAGTACATCATGATGAACACGCTTACTCACAATCAGGCGACCCTCAAGGAACGCCAAATACGCGAACTGGACGTGTCGCACAGCAAGATCTGGATCATGCTGCCCGCCTACAACGAAGAAGCGGGGTTGCCTTCGTTGCTGGAAAAAATCTTTCACGTCATGGACGATCGGCCGGCCGAATACGAAGTCGTAGTTGTAGACGATGCCAGCGACGACGAAACAGCTCGGGTCGCCTGCCAGGCTTCATTCCAGATGCCGGTGCGACTGGTGCAACATCGCGAAAATCAGGGGCTGGCCGGCGCGCTACGCACGGGATTCGACACCGTTCTCGGATTGGCGGAACCAGGTGACGTCATGGTGACCCTGGATGCCGATGACACGCAACAGCCGGGCACCATCGAACGCATGCTGCTGATGATCAGCGAGGGATACGATGTGGTGATCGCTTCTCGCTACCAACCGGGCTCGCGAGTCGTGGGCGTGCCATTCAACCGCCGGGTAATGACCTGGTTTGCCCGTCTCCTGTTCCGCACGATTATCCCGATTCCCGGAGTTCGCGATTACACCTGTGGATTCCGGGCCTATCGTGTCGATGCACTGCGTGAAGCGTCCGACCATTACGGTGATAGCTTTGTGAGCGAAAAGGGTTTTTCGGCGATGGTTGATGTGTTGCTGAAAATGCGCCGATTCAATTTCGTAATGGGCGAGGTTCCAATGCTGCTACGCTACGATTTGAAACACGGTCCCAGCAAAATGCAGGTTTCCCGGACCGCGCGGCAAACGATCAAGTTGTTGTTGAAACGCAGGTTTGAAAACTGACTCAATCAGACCCGACCCTTCCCTCCTGCCTTTCCCCACCGTCGCAAATCAAAACGGAATTTCCAACATGATCGTCAAGAATCACCCCGGACAACGTTGGGCTATTGTCGGTGGCGGTATGCTGGGCCTTACGATGGCTCATCGTATGTCACGCGAGGGGCACGACGTCACACTGATCGAAGCCGCTCCCCAACTGGGCGGCCTGACTTCTGTGTGGCAACTTGGAGATATTACGTGGGACAAGCACTACCACGTGATCCTGTTGTCTGATTCGCGGCTGCGCAATCTGCTGGACGAGATTGATCTGGGCGATCAATTGAATTGGGTGGAAACCAAAACGGGTTTTTATACCGACGGCCAGCTGTATTCGATGTCGGATACGAAAGAGTTTCTGGGTTTTCCACCGCTGAAGTTGATCGAAAAGCTGCGGTTGGGTGGCACAATCTTTTACGCTTCAAAAATCCGCAACTGGAAACGGCTGGAAAAGATCCCGGTAACTGATTGGCTTCGTCGCTGGTCCGGCAAGGGCACGTTCGAGAAAATCTGGCTGCCACTGCTTCGCGCCAAACTCGGCGATGCCTACAAGGATACGGCAGCCAGCTTTATCTGGGCGCATATCAATCGCATGTACAAGGCCCGACGGACTGGCCTAAAGAAGGAGATGTTCGGTTACGTTCGCGGTGGCTATCGCACCATTATCCATCGGCTGGCTGAAAAACTGGACGAATGCAACGCGACCGTGCTGACGGATCACCCCATTCAGGAGATCAGGAAAACTGAAACTGGCTCGCTGGAAATCAATTTTGCCAATCAACCGCCCAGGCAATTCGATCGCGTCATCATGACCACACCTTCGACCGTGATTGGTCGCGCCTGCCCGGACCTGAACGCGGACGAACAGGATCGCCTCATGAGTACCAGCTATCTGGGCATCGTGAACGCATCACTGTTGCTACGCAAAAGCCTGTCACCGTATTACGTGACTAACATCACCGACAGCTGGGTACCGATGACCGCGATCGTCGAAATGTCGAATATTGTTGATTCGTCCGAAACGGGTGGCCGGTCTCTGGTGTACTTGCCCAAATATATTCCAGCCGACAACGAGATGTTCAATCGCAGCGATGACGACGTGCGTGAAGACTTTCTGTGCGCCTTGGAGAAAATGCATCCGGAGTTCTCGCGGGACGATGTTGAAGCCTTTCAGATTGCCCGGGCTCGCAACGTAATGGCCATTCCCACGCTGCGTTACTCGGAGTCACTGCCACCTCAAACCACGTCGATTCCCGGACTGTTCATTGTTAACTCGGCTTACATCACCAAAGGCAATCTGAATGTGAATGAGACGATTCAAATCGCCGAGGACGCCATGGACGGATGCCTGAAAGATGAGCTGGCAGCCGATTTGAACCTGATCAACGCCTGACCCCTGTCCTGTTCGGCCAGCCCCGGAGAACTCGCTGCGTCAAGAATGGCCATTGAGTATCGGGGAAATGAACGCTTCTGCTGACGTCAAATCCTCCATTACCAGGTCTGGCTGATGTTGGCTCAGGAGACTAACGTCCGCGTTGCCGGTCGCAACCGCAATCACGTTGGCACCAATGGCGCGGGCACATGAAATATCGTGTATGGTGTCGCCGACGACCCACACCTGATCCGGCTGAATAGCATCCGGGTGATACTGTTCACGGCAGGCAGCCAGCGCGTCTCGCGCAACATCATTGCGGTCGAAGTGGAATTCTCCATAGCCACCGAACTCAAAATAGTGCCGAAGGCCGTATGCTTCCAGTTTGATGTGGGCCGCTCGCCCTGAATTGCCGGTAAGCACTCCCAGGCGAACGTTGGCGGTGGAATTGAGGAATTCCAGCACCTCGACCGCGCCCGGCATCAACGTGCCGGGGCAATCCGTTATGCATTCTGCTAACGAGTCGTGATAGCGGGCACGAAACTCGTCGAAGACCGTATCGTCCAGGTGCAAATCGTGTGAGTCGAACAAGTCGCGAATAATCCCGCGATCGGTCCGTCCATGCACTTCGATCCGGTTCAGTTCGCTCAGCCCATACATTGCCTGCATGGTGCGCATCATGGCCACGCGACCGGCGCCACCGCTCAGCAACAATGTGCCATCGATATCAAAGAAGAAATACCGGGTCATGGTTCAATGGCCCGCGATAATGTTTCCCGAAAATATGGCCCGATATTTTTTAGCAATGCAGCATGCAATCCCGGACAACTGGCAAGGATGCTGGAATTGCCTTTGGTGATCGGGTTGCCTTCGCAATCAGTGACGATTCCGCCCGCTTCCTCAACGAATAACTTGCCCGCTGCATAATCCCACGGTGCAAGTTCAAACTCGAAATAACCACCCAGCGAGCCAGTTCCAGTCATACACAAATCCAGCGACGCTGTGCCCATGCGACGAATCCCGTGGATGTTTTCCCCAAACAGGGTCTCCAGAGCGGCCAATGTCGAGCGCATTTGTTGACCGCGATCGTAATAAAATCCCACGCCAATCAACGCCTGGTTTAGTTGTTCGAGCGGCACAACACGACACGGTTGGTCGTTGTGCCAGGCGCCCTGGCCCCGAACCGCGACAAACCAGTCATCTGAAAACGGACGATACACGACGCCTATCTGTGTTTCGCCTTGTTGTTGCCATGCAATCGACACCGCAAAATGTTCGATCCCGTGACAGAAATTATTGGTGCCGTCCAACGGCTCGACGATCCCCAGCTGCTCGTCCTCCCTCTCCCCCCTTGAGGACTCCTC
>JBPCVB010000839.1:0-2916 GCA_051010855.1 Pirellulaceae bacterium
GGTCCAAAATACGGCCAATCGTGGACGGTGCCGTGGACGCGTGAATGGTTCCGAACACCAGGTGACCGGTTTCGGCAGCGTGAATGGCCGTCATAAACGTCTCTTCGTCACGCATTTCACCCACCAGGATGATATCCGGATCTTCTCGCACCGCGTGCTTCATTCCGATGCCAAAGTCGACCACGTCAATCCCGACTTCCCGCTGATTGATCAGGCACTTGTCGTCGTGGAAGACGAATTCAATGGGATCTTCCAGCGTCAGAATGTGACGCACGTAATGCCGGTTTATGTAGTTCAACATCGAGGCGATCGTGGTACTTTTTCCCGAACCGGTGACGCCGGCCAGCAACACCATGCCCTGGTCGTGATGACACAGGGTTTCGATGACCGGCGGCAAATGCAGGCCTTCGAAGTCAGGAATAAGGTTATTCACACGACGAGCGACCAAACCAATGCGGCCCAGTTGCTGCAGCATGTTGACACGGAATCGCCAGCTTTCTCCATCCACATTGACCAGATAAGCGAAGTCAGCACCGCCGGTTTCCTGGAAAATATTCCGGGTGCGGTCGTCCAGCATTGGCAACAGCAGATCGATCATCTCCTCTGCGCCGATTGGTTCCCGGTTCATCGGCTTTAATGTGCCGTGGATGCGAATGATTGGCGGCTGACCAACTTTCATGTGCAAGTCGGAACCTTCCAGCTTCACCAGAGCACGAAAATACTTGTCGACCGGGTTCTCTTCCTTGATCTTCAACAATCGGCGACGCAAGGCTTCCGCGGTGGCCTCGACACCCAGATTCTGCGCTTCCTGATTTTCCGGGGTTTCTTTCTTTGGCGATCCCATGTTGTTTCTCTCCATTCGGTGGCAGCGGACCGTAGACAGTCATGCCCATTTGCGTCAGTTGGCGACTGGTCGCCAAACGATTCCTCGGATTGGGCCCGTGGTCGTCAAAGTGGTGGTTGGCGGACAGGAGGTGGCGTCGGAACGACCGAATCCAAACCCCCAATGTACCTTTGGCACCAGTGATTTTCCATTTTATACGAAGCATTCCGGTTCGTCTTTCCCTGCAAATGCCCGGTTCCTGGGTCGTTAACGGGCTACCACGACCGCTACCGCCCCGAAATGCACTCAAAAACGCTACGACCGGAACCGACTCCGGGAACTGCTGAAAGAGAATTGGATCGCAGCCCAATTGGTTTGACACCCCCTCTGGCAAGCTTGCCTGCAAATGTGCGTACGGCCGGCGTCCAGCGACCTGGTCTTTTCCAAACAACGTTTTCGTCTATCCTTGTTACCAATAAGAAGCTGGCGTGCACGTTCGCCAAGTCACATCCCAACTGTCCCACGGATTCAGGAGCCCTGCGGTGGAAGCAGAACTCATCGACCGAGCCCATTCGATTCAGCAGCGTATTACCCAACTGCGGGACAGTCTTTGACTATGGCAACCGTATCGAACAAATCCGCGTCATCGAGAATGAAAAGATGGCGGCGGCCGGTTTTTGGGATAATCAGGAAGCTGCGCAGGAAACCGTCGCCGAACTGAAATCTCTGAAGGCCATCGCCAACCCGTTGACCGTACTGTTGACGGCCAGCGAGGACCTGGCGGCGTTGCTGGAGATGGCCGAAGAAGATCCTGATATTGAAGGTGAAGTCACTGGTGAGCTGAAACAGCTGGAAGCTTCGCTTGAAGATCTGGAACTGAAATCTCTGCTGAATGGTCCACACGACAATTGCGGCGCGATTCTCACCATCAATGCCCGTGACGGTGGCACCGATGCCAACGACTGGGCCGAGATGTTGCTGCGGATGTACACCCAGTGGGCTCAGAAAAACGAATACAGCGTGGGCCTGATGGATCGCAACGACAACGACGAAGCCGGTATTAACAGTGCCACCGTCGTGATCCGCGGACCGATGGCCTTAGGCTATTTGAAAGGCGAGGACGGCATGCACCGCCTGGTTCGCATCAGCCCCTTTAACGCTGATGGCAAACGGCAAACCAGCTTCGCTGCCGTGGATGTGTCGCCCGAAATCTCCGAGAATGTCGAAGTTGAGATCGATGAAGCCGATGTTCGAGTCGATACGTATCGCGCCAGCGGAGCGGGCGGACAACACGTCAACAAAACCGATAGCGCCGTACGCTTGACTCATGTCCCAACCGGGGCCGTGGCGCAGTGCCAAAGCGAACGCAGCCAGCACAAGAACCGGGCCACCGCATGGAAAATGCTCCGCGCCCAACTGGCGAGACTGGAAGAAGCCAAACGCGAGGAAGAGGAAGCGCTCAAATACCAAAATCGACCGCGGGTCGGATTCGGTTCGCAGATTCGCAACTATTTCCAGCACCCGGACCAACGTGTCAAAGATGCCCGCACGGGTCATCTAATTGGCGACTTTAGCCGTGTGCTGGACGGCGAAATCCAGCCCTTTCTGGATGCGTACCTGCGGTGGAAAGTGATGTCGGCAAGCTAGTGCCGCCTCAAGTTTTGATTCCTGGGTTGGCAGGGTTTTGTTTTGATTGACTCCAATGAGTGAGCCCGTAACGTACGCGATCAGCAGCGGTCCGCCCGGTGGACAACTGATCATGAGATTCAACAAACAAGAAGACCGGTTCGTCCATCAACTTGTTTGCCAAACAGAGGATCAGTCCAACGTATTGTTAACAGCGATTAACCACGGCGAACCGCGCGTCTGCTCTCCGATTCAGGAAATGGTGACCGAAACCCACAATGGCTCTGACGTTTTGTTATCCGTTGGACGAGCCGGCAGGAATCACTGGTCCGGCGCGTTGAGGCTGAGTGAGGAATCGCTGGTTACGGAAATCGCCTGCCGGGTCAATCAACCGACCCCATGGCTGGGTTCCGTCTATCGCTTCGCACCAAATATCGTGGTCGAGGAATTTCGGCCAGCAAATATCG
>JBPCVB010000840.1:0-5405 GCA_051010855.1 Pirellulaceae bacterium
CTCGAGAGCGACGTCGCAACTGTGGCTGTCAGCTGCCGTCTCGAGAAGGATCGTCGCCACGGCGGCTGGAAGCCACCGCTACGGATCGCAACTAACCGGCCTGCTTTTCCCAAACGGCCTGCAGCAAGGCATCCACATCCTTGTATTTTTTCTTGCCCTGCAGCACCCGCTCGACCATTTGCCGTCCTTCGGGTTCGCTGTATCCCAACGTCGACAGAATCTGGAAAACCTCATCCACGATGTCACGTTCGATGTCGCTTTCCGGACTGCCGTCCTGGGGCAACATCAAGGCGAACTTGGCCATCTTGCGTCGCAATTTGGCCACGATGCGCTCACTGGTAGCGGCGCCGATCCCCGGCATGGTCGTGAGACTCTTTACGTCCTGCTGTTCGATGGCCCGGGCCACGTCGGGCACCGGTCGCACCATGGCCCGCAATGCTTTCTTGACGCCCACACCATCAACCGAGCAGAACATCTCAAAGAACTCGCGTTCAATCTCACTGGCAAATCCGACCAGTCGCGGCGTCAGCTTGCCGCCCTGGGCTACGTTGCCGTCCATGTAGTGCAACGTGTGCAGACTGACTGGCTGTCCGACTTGCATTTGCAGCTGGCGACGCGTGTAGTCGGTAATCAGCACCTGGTATTCGAACGGTGCGACTTCCAGCACACATAACTCATCGGCCAGTCGCAGCAGCTTGCCGTGGATTTTGGTAATCATGATGTCGATCCTGGTTGCGGTGATTCGGGGTTGCCCGTCGTGGCAACGGCGCGTTCGCCCAGAAAACAATGGCAAACGGCAATAGCCAGTGCATCGGCCACGTCGGCGGGTTCGGGGACTTCTTCCAGATGCAGCAGACGCGCGACCGCCGATTGCATTTGCGATTTTGGTGCGCGCCCGTTTCCGGTCAATACCCGCTTGATCTGAGTGGCGGCGTAATGATGGACGGCACATCCAGCGGCGGCAGCAGTCATGCATAACACACCACGTGCATGTCCCATCAGGATCGCAGTTTTGGGCCGTTCGTAATGCGAGTACAGGTCTTCCATGGCCACGACGTGTGGCTTCAGCGATTGCAGCACGTCGGCCAAACCGTCACGCAGCGCGACCAGTCGCTGACCGATCTCCTGATCCGACGGTCCACCACGCAGCACTCCGCCTTCGATCAGTGTAAGTTGGTCAGGGGCGTCAAACTCGACCACGCCATAGCCGGTAACCCGGAGTCCCGGATCGATGCCCAGCACACGCAGGGGTCGATTCGAGTCGTCGTGATTCAGTTCCGTTTTCCCAGCCATCCGTAACTTCCGGGTTCTCAGGGCTTAACCAGCAGGGCCACGCATTGTGCTTCCATCGACTGTCCTTCACCTACTGCGCCGACGCCTTCGCCGGTCTTGGCCTTGATGCCCACGCAATCCGGTTCAATGCCCAGCGTCTCGGCAATTCGTTCGCGAATGGCCTTTTTGTGTTGAGTCAGTTTGGGCGCCTGTGCGAACACGGTACAGTCGACATTGATGATTGAATAGCCGTCTTCGGCCAGCTTGACGCAGGCAATCGTCAGCATTTCCACCGAGTCACGATCCTTGTTCGTCTCCTCGTAATCCGGAAATAGTTCGCCGATATCGCCCATGCCGGCCGCTCCGAGCAGCGCGTCGGTCACAGCATGCAGCAGAACATCGGCATCAGAATGGCCGATCAACTGGTGATCATGCGGGATCGTAATGCCGCCCAATCGCAAGGGGCCTCCGGGTTGCAATCGATGCGTGTCATGACCGATTCCTACTCGCAACTTGGAAAGTTTTTCCACGGCTCGTGACCTCCACACCAACAACTGATATGGACGATATCATACCGCCACAAACGCTCCGAATCGATGCGGCGGCCTGCGCCCTGTGCGAACGGGCCGGCCTTTCTATAATCGGGCCATCATGCCCATTATCGAGATCAAGGACCTGTGCAAGACGTACCAGGTCTATCAAAAAAAAGAAGGCTTGTGGCAATCGGTCCGCGGTCTGTTTCGCCGCGAGTATCGTGATGTCGTCGCGGTGCAGGATGTCGATCTGGAAGTTGACGAAGGCGAATTCGTGGCTTTCCTGGGTCCCAACGGCGCCGGAAAAACCACGACGCTCAAGCTGCTGTCTGGAGTAATTAACCCTACATCCGGTTCAGCGACCGTAATGGGTTTTGTGCCGTGGAAACGTGAAAACGAATACCGTCGGCAATTCGCGCTGGTGATGGGTCAAAAGAACCAGTTGTGGTGGGACCTGCCGGCGCAAGAGTCATTCCGGCTGCACCAGCACATCTACGGAATCCCTGTGGAACAGTTTCAGGCGTCGCAAGACGAATTGACCGAACTGCTCGACGTACGGCGTTTGCTGAACCAGCCTGTGCGTGAACTGTCACTGGGCGAACGCATGAAGATGGAATTGATTGCGGCGCTGTTGCACTCGCCGCGTGTGCTGTTTCTGGACGAACCAACCATTGGGCTGGACGTCGTGGCCCAGCACAACATCCAGCAATTCCTCAAGCACTACCAGCAGGAACGCAAAATCACCATCCTGCTGACCAGTCATTACATGCAGGACATCGAAGCGCTGTGCGAACGCGTTGTGATCATAGCCAACGGCACGATTCACTACGACGGATCGCTAAGCGGGATTCTGGATCGCTTTAGCACTCACAAGCTGGTGTCCCTGCACCTGGCCGAGGGCCAGTCGTTCGAGGGACTCGATCGGATCGCTCCAGTGGAGAAGCTGGAGGAGCCAAAGATCAGTTACCGTGTCGAGCGTGGCCAGGTTCCCTCGGTTTTGTCTCGGGTGCTGGATGAACGGCGTGTCATCGACGTGGTCGTGGAAGATCCGCCGCTGGAAGAGATCATTGCCGAAGTATTTGCCCAGGCAGCCAAGGACAATTCCGGGAATGGTCAAGACAAGCCGGCAGGAGTGAAGTAATCGCATGTGGGAACGCATGGTAACGTGGTGGACCTTTTTCCGCATTTCGCTGGAAGAGCGGTTGGTGTACCGCGGCGATTTCATGCTGGGCATCCTCATGCGGTTCCTGCCCTTTGCCACACAGGTGTTTCTGTTCTGGGCCATCTACGACACGATGCAACAGCCTGCCGACGATCCCGATCGTCTGGCAGGCACGATTGGCGGCTTCACTTTCTATGACCTGATCGCCTATCTGTTGCTGGTCACCGTGACCCGGGCCTTTTCCAGCATGCCGGGGCTGACCACCGGCATTGCCCGCAGCGTGCGGGACGGTGAGATCAAGAAGTTTTTGATTCAGCCAGTCGACATGATCGGTTTCCTGCTGCTGCAACGCGTAGCTCACAAGCTGGTTTACTACGTGATCGCGTTTTTGCCATTTGCATTTTGGTTCTTCCTGTTTCGCGACTGCTTTTCCAATGGCATTCCCCAACCGCACGTGTTCGCACTTTACATGCTGTCGCTGGTGTTGAGCTTCCTGCTGGGTTTCTTTCTGGAAATCTGCATGGGATTGATTTCGTTCTGGTATCTGGAAGTGGGTTCGCTGACGTTTGTCTACATGTTGCTGAACTTCTTTTTGTCCGGTCACATGTTCCCGCTGACGTGGTTACCCAGCGAGCCGTTTAACTTCCAGATCTTGGTCAATGCCCTGCCCTTCCAGTACCTGGCCTTTTTCCCGGCGGCCGTATTTCTGGGCAAGATCTCCGGACCCGAACTCTATTGGGGCATTCTGCTTCAGATCGGCTGGGTCTTGTTCTTCATCGTGCTGTCACGCTTTTTGTGGAGCCGCGGCGTCAAGCGTTACAGCGGTTTCGGTGGCTGATCCATCGACCGTTGGACAAAGGGGACGAATTTGTCTGCGACGTGAATCAGGACACGACTGCGTTGTTGAATTTGTGCAATTGGCACCATTTGTAGCTAGAATGCCAGGCTTTGTGGTTTCTTTTCCCAACAGGAGCAGCAGTGATGTCGTTGAGATTCCTTCCGATCTTGTTTTTCGCCTGGCTATGCGCATGCCAGATCGCGACGTTTGCCCAGGAATCGGGCGATCCTGCGGCTGCTGGAGAACAGCAAGCCGCCACCGAACCCGACCCGCAGGCCGAAGCCGCAGCCGAAATTGAAGCCGCTATTCAATCTTATGTCGCTGCGTTTAACGGGCGCGATGCGGCAACTCTGGCAGCGCACTGGGCACCCGAAGGAGTCTACACCAGCCGCACGACAGGCGAGCAGGTCGTCGGTCGCGATGCCATAACCGCTGAATTCACCCAGATATTCGGTCAGGAAAATATCCCCGGTCTGGCCGTTTCAACCGAATCCATAGAATTTATTTCGCCCAGCGTCGCGCTGGAGCGAGGCACTGCAGTTGTCTCTCACTCGGAGGAGGACATGGTCGAAACGTCCTACAGTGTCGTTTACATCAAACTGGACGGAAAATGGCTGATCGATCGGGTAACCGAAGACGAAATCGTTGTTCAAATGTCCAATAGCGACAAGCTCCAGCCGCTGGATTGGATGATCGGCGAGTGGATTGACGAATCTGAAATCATGACGATCGAAATCAACTGCCAATGGACCCGTAATCAGAACTATATCAGCCGCACGTTCAAGGTGACCGGAGACGAAATCGAATCAGCGGGTATGCAAATCATTGGCTGGGACCCGGTCAACAACCAGATTCGCAGCTGGCTGTTTGATACCGATGGCAGCTACGTCTCTGGAACCTGGACAAAGGGCGAAGATCAGGATCGCTGGGTCGTGCAATCGGTTGCAACACTGGTCGACGGCAGCCAGGGATCATACACCAGCATCCTCGAACCACTGGAAGACGGCAGCTACTCGTGGCGCAAAGTCAATCGTGTGCTGGACGGCGAACTGTTGCCGAGCCTTGACGAAGTCATCGTACAACGCAAATAGCCGATCAACTCGAACACATTAACTTCAAGAGAACAAAAATGAACAGGATCATTCGAATCGGCTTTTGCCTGGGTTGTTTGCTGTTGATCAGCGTCTGGATTTGCGATGAGACTCTGGCTCAGCGCGGTCGCGGTGGCCGCGGTGGTGGAGGCATGAGAGGCGGAGGCATGAGTCGAGGCGGAGGCATGAGCCGTGGAGGAGGCATGAGTCGCCCGTCCGGCGGTATGAGCCGACCGTCCTATGGAGGTCGCTCGCCGTCGATGAGTCGTCCAGCGGCACGGCCTTCCCGTCCTTCCTACAATCGGCCAACGACGCGGCCCGGTGGCGGCATGACTCGACCCGGCGGCGGCGTTACTCGACCGGGCGGAGGAACGACCCGACCTGGCGGAGGCGTCACACGACCTGGCGGAGGAGTCACGCGGCCGGGCGGAGGAGTCACGAGGCCGGGCGGGGGTGCGACCAGACCCGGGGGTGGTATGACTCGACCCGGTGGTCGACCCACGCAGGGC
>JBPCVB010000841.1:0-5630 GCA_051010855.1 Pirellulaceae bacterium
TGAAAGACCAGGGCGCCGAGTACGTGGTTGGAGTTGATGCGTCTAAGGAAATACCGCACAGCTTTGCCGACAACACTTCGACAACTCCCAAAGCCAGTATGAAACGGCCCAGTCGCTGGGAAACCGCATATCGAGTGATGGATGTTACACGGCGTGGCATCTCCCAATTGCAAATGGGTTTCGCCGATCTCGTGATCGAACCGGATACTTCGGCCTTTGACTTCGCCGATTTTGCCGCGGCCGAAGGGATAGCCAAAACAGGCGAGACCGCCACAAAGACGATGCTGCCGGAGATTGAGGCAGCGATGGAGGAAATAAGAAACGGTTAACTGGTTGCCCGGAGTTATTTTTGGGCGAGCCGGCATTCGCAAATCAATAAAAAAAAGGTCAGTTTTAGCGCAAGCTCTATCCTGACTGACGATGGCCCTCGCTTCAACGTCGTTAGACTCCACGAGGTCTGCACACGGGCGAGTTAAACCCTTCATCGCCTTCACCCCTGTCGTTGATGTCTCCATCGCCCAACAGCAGGCAGTAGTGCAACGGGTCTTCTGGGTTTGGCTAAAGCATTCCGTCGAATACTCGCGCCGGGCTCGACCAGCTTTTTACTCCGGGAAGTAATCCCCTGGCCCCCTTTCGGGCAGCACGGACGCCTTGCGACGTCCGCTGTAGGCACTTCGACCCTGTTGCACGTACGGTTTGTTACCGCCACCCGAAGGTGTTAGCAACTTCCCGGACACTTCGGTTTTCAGCCGATGGCGTCCCAAACACCACGCTTGGTAGTACGTTCCACGATAACCGCGCTTAATCCGTGGTCTTTCAGGCAGCACTCCGCTGGTAGGACAGCGGCTCACGCCTTCAGTTACTCAGTGGCTTCCCGTTCCCACACGGTTACCCACCAGCTCTGTCGCCGGGTGGTCGACGGACAAACGCCGATTCCCGGTCAGCCTTTCGTCTATTCCACCCTGGCGGGGTGGACCGATTGCCCGTACCGGGCAAATCGGTTTAACGTCCGGGCGACATCACGGACGTAGTCATTTCATTTGAATTCTGGCTCGCTCGTCCCTCGGGAATCACGCAAGCCATGTTGTGCGTCGATGACAGGGGGTTTTGACGTACGTCCTGGTAGAAAGTTCACGGTCGACAAAATTTTTCAGGAAAAAAACGCGATCCGTGGCGTAGTTCAGAAAGCTGTTGATTTATCGAGATTGTTTGGGCTCGCACAACGATCTTCGACCGGCAATTGCCGGGTCCCGGGACTAGGGCGGAGGAGGGCTGGGTGCGGGGGGTTCAAAAAACTTTTTGAACAATCCGCGACCGGCAAACACCAGCACAAACACGATTTGACCCATGGCCGTCGCCGCGTTGGCGACATAGGTCATGGCGGCGGCCCGCAGCACCTTGTGTGCGCCGACCCGATCGGATTCCGAATCGAGCCCCATGTCCGCCATTTGCCGACGCGCACGGCGACTGGCGTCAAATTCGATGGGCAAACTGAGTATCTGAAACAGCAAGGCAGCCGCGAACAGAATAAAACCGATTTGAATCAGCGTATCCGAACCCATGAACCAGCCGACGATTGCCGCCCACGGACCGTACTGGGCTCCGATCTGGGCAATCGGCAGCATTTTGTGACGCAATCGCATCACGCTGTAATTGGTTTTGTCCTGCAGGGCATGTCCGGTTTCGTGAGCCGCGACTGCAGCGCTGGCCACACTGGGTTCCAGGAAGATTCGCTCGGAAAGGCTGACGGTTTTGCTACGTGGGTCATAGTGATCGGTCAGACTGCCCCGCTGCATGGTCACCCGAAACTCACGCATGTTGTTCTTGTCGAGAAGGTGCCGGGCGACATCGGCACCGGGCATGTTCAGCGAATTGCGTACCTGGCTCCAGCGTCGATAGGTGTTTCGCAACCACCCCTGTACCACCAGCGAAAACACCCAGCCGATACCGATAATCAAGTAAAGCCAACCAGTTGCCGACATGCGCGAATCTCCTGCACGTTATTTTTGTAACACGGATTTCAACTCATTCTCGTCCGCGACCGACAGGTTGGTCTTCAGAATGTGTCCGCCGCCGTCGCTAATGATTTGATGTCCATTACCAGGGAGTTCGTCCCATGGCTGGTCCCAGAACAGGAAACAGATGGCGGAGGAATCGGGTTGCAGCATCTCGCCAACCTGCCGATTGAAATCGTCATCCAGTCCCACTTCTCCGACATCGCCCGTCGCCGCCCCGGTCGCTCCACCGAGAGCTGAGCCGATGGCGAACCCGGCGATTGGATGGGCCACCATGGCCCCCACCAACATGCCGAGCGCGCCGCCAATCGCGGTGCCACCGACCGCTGCTGCCGGTCCTTCATCCTTGGCCTGATCGACCAGGATGTGGCCTTCCTTGTCACGCATGATGATCGCGTTGGCTTCGATATTGAAATCCATATCACCAGCATCCTGCAACTGTTTGAGGACTGCGGAGGCTTTTTGTTGTCCGTCAAACCCAACGACGATGAACTCGGCCATAACTTGTAATGCTCCCTGAATTTAACTTGAGCTGTGTATGGTTTTCGGGGCAGCGATTAGTCAGGCATGCCCGTTAACCGGGACTTGGCGTCCTGATTCATCGGCAATGCGTTGCACTTCGTCGCCACTGATGACTTCGTGTTCCTGCAGTTGTTCGGCGATTGCATCCAGTGCATTGCGATTGGCCTTTAACAAGTCAATGGCCTGCTGCTGGGCATCGTCGATCAGGTCGCTGATGTCCTGATCGATCAGCGCCGCAGTCTGGGGGCTGATTTCCTGCATGCCGGCCGGCCCGCCCAGAAAATTGCCCATGCCGACGTTTTTTGCGTAACGCACCGGTCCCAGGTTCTTGTTCATGCCGAACTCGGTCACCATGCGGCGGGCGATCGCGGTAGCTTTCTCCATGTCGTTGGCAGCGCCGGATGAAGCTTCATCGTAAACAATCAATTCCGCAGCCCGGCCTCCAAACAGCACGGCCAGCCGTTCACGCAGTTGTTGTTCACCAATCAGGAACTGGTCGTCTTCGGGAACTTGCAGCGTATAGCCCAGCGCGCCTTTCGAGGTGGGAATGATACTGACCTTGTGGACCGTGTCGGGTGTGGGTAGTAACTCGGCTACCAGGGCATGTCCAGCTTCGTGAAAGGCGACGCGTCGCCTGACTTCCGGATTCAAGGTCGTGTTGCGCTGTAGACCAGCGACAACGCGCTCGATGGCAAGGTCAAAGTCGTCCATGGTGACGGTTTTGCGACCTGCCCGCACCGCCAGCAGCGTCGCCTCGTTGACGATGTTGGCCAGGTCGGCTCCCGAAAAGCCCGGCGTTATTTTTGCCAGTCGATCGAGGTCCACATCACTGCCCAGCGGAACATCGCGCGTATGGATTTTCAGAATCTCCAAACGCCCGTTGGCCGCGGGCAATGGCACAACAATTTGCCGGTCAAACCGCCCGGCACGCAATAGAGCCTTGTCCAGCACCTCCGGCCGGTTGGTGGCGGCCATGATGACGACACCCTGATTGGGTTCAAATCCATCCATCTCGTGCAGCAATTGATTAAGCGTCTGCTCGCGCTCGTCGTTGGTGCGAATCGCTCCGGCACTGGCGCGGGACTGACCAATGGCATCGATCTCATCGATAAAAATAATGCAGGGGGCCTTGGCCTTGGCCTGTTCAAACAGATCGCGGGTCCGCGCTGCTCCAACGCCGACAAACATCTCCACAAAGTCGGAACCGCTGAGAGCAAAAAACGGAACACCTGCCTCGCCAGCCGTTGCCTTGGCCACCAGCGTTTTGCCGGTGCCCGGCGGTCCCACCAGCAGCACGCCCTTGGGCAACTTGGCGCCCATTTTTGTGAATTCGGTCGGGTTCTTGAGAAAGCTGATTAACTCCTTGAGCTCCGTTTCCACTTCGTCGATGCCGCCCACATCATCGAACGTGATGTTCTGCATGTCGCCCGCGATTTCGGTGGCTCGGCTCTTGCCCATCGACAGGATATTGCCCGGTCCCTTGCCCATGCGGCGGAACACCAGGTACCAGATCAGCACCAGCGGAAGCAGTGGCAGGATCCATCCAAAAATCGAAGTCAGTCCGCCGCTGGAGGGTGGCTCGGCCATAAACTTGACGTCGGCGGCCAACAGGGCTTCGGTCAGATTGGGGTCGTCCAGCCGCACGACATTGTGTGTCGCCTCCTTGCCATTCTCCTTTTTCGCTTTGTAGTGAATCCGGGCTTCGTCGATATTCACCTCGGTGATCTTTCCATCGGCGAGGTGCTTGCGAAACTCGTCGTAGGATACTTCCTGATTGCCGGTAACCAGCGGGCCAATAATGAATGACTGCAACAGGAACAACAGCAGGATAGCGCCAAGAAAATACCAGATGGAGAATTTGGTTTGCAATTTCTGTTGCTCGTTCATGAGTTCCCCCTCATCGCTAAAACGAACGATTGACCCGGGACGTCGGCCTTTCCCTTACCAGATGCTTGCGGGTCATTCACCCTTAATGGATTTGGCGACACGAAAGAAACCGTTTTTCATTTCCCCCGCGGCAAGCGTGAGGGCTGCGACGACATTGTCGGTCGATTCACTAACCGCGTCCTTGACGGGCTGGTACTGGGACGTCAGTTCGTCGAATTTTCCGGACAGCCGCTCGTATTCGTCTTTGGCGTCCATTTCTGCCAGGTGCATTTGCAGCTGCAGTTCGTCGCGCTGCTGTTTCAGGAAATCCATCATCTCTTGCAGCGTGCTTTTTTGTTCCTCGGACATCTCTTTTGATCCTGCTTGTGGGATTAAGACTGCTTCTCCAAACGCAATCGTAACGCAAATTCAGCCCATGGGCGAATTGTCAGTGTGTCTGACATAAATGACCACGGAGGCACAGAGGCACGGAGCAAAATTGGCGCAGTTCCTCGTGCCTCTTTGGCTCGTCATATGGAGAACCAGCAGAATTGACTGCACCGGTTCGTGCAATACTGCCTGGGTTATGTAGAATCCTGGCAATTTCGTGCAACTTTACGAAGAGATCTCAGATGGCTTCCCCTCCCTCACGTTTTATTCGTCTGGTGCTGAACGGTAAGTCATCCGGCAAACCCGAAGTTCGATCGGCCGTGTCGAGCGTTCGAGATCAGGGTCATCGGGTCGAGGTGCGGGTTACATGGGAGTTTGGCGACGCGGCGCGTTACGCTGCGGAAGCGGTTCAGGATAACGCTGATGTGCTCGTGGCAGCCGGCGGAGACGGAACTGTCAACGAAGTAGTTACCGGCCTGATGGGCACCGATTCACCCGATGCCAGTGCGCTGGCGATCATCCCCCTGGGCACCGCCAACGATTTCGCCACCGGCTGCGGAGTTCCGATTGGTGATCCGCTCGCGGCGCTGGACCTGGCCGCAACCGGCCGGGCCGTCGCGATCGACGTCGGCAAGGCCAATGACCGATATTTCGTCAACGTAGCCAGCGGTGGCTTTGGTGCCGAAGTGACCACGCAAACTCCACCGGAGCTAAAAAAGGCCCTCGGTGGTGTCGCCTACGTTGTGTCGGGAATCGCGACGGCCGCCAAAATGACGCCGCATCGATGCTCACTCATTCTTGATGACGGCGTGACGCACTCGGGAGACGTGTTTGTAT
>JBPCVB010000842.1:0-6201 GCA_051010855.1 Pirellulaceae bacterium
TCGCGAGGCACTGGGCGGGTATCTCCCCGCGCGACCGGTCGATCCGCCGCTGATGGACGTGCCCACGTTCGACGAATATCGCAAGATGATCGAACGCGATTACAACAAGACGATTTCAACCACGATGGGTTTTGTGCGTCTGCTTAGCCGACTGTGCCGGGACAAGAAAATCGGCAAGAACATTGTGCCGATCGTGCCGGACGAATCGCGAACCTTCGGAATGGAAGGGATGTTTAACGAAGTCGGCATCTATTCGCACGTGGGGCAACTGTACGAACCCGTCGACGCCGGGCAACTGACGCCCTACAAGGAAGCCACCGACGGGCAATTACTGGAAGAAGGCATCTCTGAAGCTGGCTCGCTCGCGTCATTCACGGCGGCCGGTACGGCCTATGCGGCGCATGGCGTGAATATGATCCCGTTTTATATCTATTACTCGATGTTTGGATTCCAGCGGGTGGGAGATTCCATCTGGGCCGCGGCCGACATGGGTGCCAAGGGGTTCCTGATCGGCGGGACGGCAGGTCGCACGACGCTCAATGGCGAAGGATTGCAGCACCAGGACGGGCACAGCCTGCTCAACGCCAGCGCGTTTCCGTTTGTCCGCGCGTATGACCCCAGCTTCCATTACGAAACGGCCGTGATTATTTTCCATGGCTTGCAACGTTTGTATGAGGAGGGTGACACGGCGATCTACTATCTGATGGCCGAAAACCAGAATTATGAAATGCCGCCGATGCCTGAGGGTGTCGAAGAGCTGATTGTGCGCGGGATATACAAGTTCCGTACGGTCGAGGCCAGTGGGCCGAATACGGTGCAGCTATTCGGCAGCGGGGCGATCATGCAATGCGTCCTTCGTGCCCAGGAAATTCTGGCAGAACGCTACAACATCACTTCTCATGCCTGGAGCGCTACCAGCTATACCGAACTGGCTCGTGATGCCCACGCCACCAAACGCTGGAATCGACTCCACCCGGGTGCGAAGAAACCGCTCAAGAGCTATTTGGCCACAGCCCTGGAGGGTGCCGAAGGACCCATCATCGCGGCCAGCGACTATGTAAGGGCCTATATGGAACAGATTCGCGAGTTCCTGCCCAACGAATACCTTGTACTGGGCACCGACGGCCTGGGACGTAGCGACACCCGGGAAACCCTGCGACGGCACTTTGAAGTCGACGCGGAATCGATTGTCATTGCGACGCTCGATCGACTGGCGCACCAAGGCAAACTGAAATTCACCGAAGTAGCCAAGGCGATCAAGGAACTTGACTACGACCCGGACAAGATCTTCCCGCTGCACGCCTGATATATCGTCGGCCTGGAAACTAACTGACAGAAAACACGGCAACCATGGCAATTGAAATCAAACTACCCGAGTTGGGCGACGGCGTTGACAATGCTGACGTTCTGGAAGTCCTGGTGAGCGAGGGAGAATCCATCGAGGTGGACCAGGGCATCATTGAGCTTGAAACCGACAAGGCAACCGCGGTCGTTCCCTCACCGCACGCAGGTAAGGTCGTCAAGGTGCATGTGGCTGAAGGAGATACGGTACCAGTCGATGCCGTTTTGTTGACGATTGAGGCCGTTGGAGCCAAAGAGCCTGCAGCACCGGCACCCGCTGAACCCGAGGTCTCGCAATCCCCACCTGAACCGGTCCCCGAGCCACCAGCACCTGCTGCAAAACCCGAACCTGCGGCAACCGCTCCACCAACACCGACTCCCGTTGCCGCTCCCCAACCGGTCACTTCATCGGCGCATAGCGGCGGTGAAATTGCGGCTGGACCTGCTGTCCGCCGCTTTGCCCGTGAAGTCGGCGTTGATCTGTCACTGGTGACGGGCACAGGGGAAGGCGGGCGTATCTCGCGTGACGATATCCTGAAAGTTGTGCGGACCGGCGGCCGTCGCGCGGCGGCAGCTGCCAGTGGCGACCGGGATGAGTTTGGGTTGGTAAAGCGGGAAAAGCTGTCCCGCATGCGTCGCACCATCGCCGAGCAAATGCATCGCAGCTGGTCCACCGTTCCTCGCGTCACCAACTTTGATGACGCCGATGTGACCGATCTGGAAAACATTCGGCAAACCAGCAAAGCCGATTATGCGGCACGTGGAATCAAGTTGACGTCCATGCCGTTTGTAATCAAGGCAGTGGCTATGGCGCTCCGCGACCATCCGATCATCAACGCCTCAATTGATATGACGGCTGGGCAGATCATTTACAAACAGTACGTCAACGTCGGCATTGCCGTCGACACCGATCGCGGATTGGTTGTGCCCTCGCTGCGTAAAGCCGACGACCTTTCTATTCCGGAAATCGCCCGCAAACTGGGCGAAATTGCCGAACAGGTTCGCAACAACAAGTTCACAGTGGAAGACCTTAAGGGCAGTTCGTTTACCATCAGCAACCTTGGCGCGATCGGCGGGACCTATTCCACACCGATTATCACTGTTCCCGAGACGGCCATTTTGCTGATCGGACGTTCCCGCAAAATGCCTGTGGTCATCAAGGAGCAGATCATGCCGCGGCTAATGATGCCGTTGAGCATTTCCTACGACCATCGACTGATCGACGGCGGAGCCGCTGCACGGTTCCTGAACGATGTCATCGGATTCCTCGAAGCACCCAGCCGCCTGCTGCTGGCACCCTGATCAATTCGCGGTCAAAAGTTGCCGGAGACTTCCCCACCTCTCCCATGACTGGGAGAGGTCAAGACCCGCTCCCGAGCGGGGCTTGGGTGAGGGTTGATCGCTTCTTTGGTTGGTTGTTCCTGTGCCCACCATCATTTCACGCACATTCACCTGAAGATTTCACTTGACATAGCGAAAGAATTCGCTATCCTGAACCGTTGTTAGCGAATTTGTTCGCTAAACTGTGAAACGTAGCCACTGGTGCTGCGTCAAACGGTAGCGGTGGCTTCCAGCCGCCGAAGAATCAGCGACCCTGTCAGGAGTTCATCATGCCTCGCCCGGCCTCGGAACAGCCGACCGAAGTTGAATTGCAGATTCTCAATGTGCTGTGGGACCACGGACCCTCGACCGTCCGCGAAATTCATACCCAGCTCAGCCAGCACAAAGACACCAACTACTCCACCACCGTCAAGATGTTGTCGGTGATGTTGGACAAGGACCTGGTGCGACGCGACGAATCGGTACGTCCGCAAATTTTTCGTGCTGCCGTCACCCGCAACACGGCCCAAAAGAAAATGCTCAAAGGGCTAATCCATAAAGTCTACGAAGGGTCAGCCAAAAGCCTGGTATTGCAAGCGCTCTCGACCCAAAAGGCCTCCAAACAGGATTTGGCCGAAATTCGTCAACTGCTCGATGAACTGGAAGGAGAAACGCCATGAACCTGTTCCAGCAATTCATCAATTCTCCATTGACCGAGCAAATCGGCTGGTGCCTGTTGCATTCGCTGTGGCAAATCGCCTTGATCGGCATCGTACTCAAACTTGCGTTGATATTGGTCGGTGAGTCCGCCCGCGTACGCTACCGCCTGGCCATCGGCGGATTAATGACTGCCGTTCTGGCCGTCGTCGTTACTTTTTTGATCGTGGAGTCTTCATTCCCGGCATCGCCACCCGTCGCCGTCGCCACAACAACTCCTGTGCTGGTGAACGAGGTTTCCCAACCCGTTAACACTCAGCCAATATACGCACCGCTGGAAGAATCTGCAACTTCAGTGTCGACGCCGACCGTTGCAGTCATTGGCTCTTCAAAAAACCAAGTTAACCTCAGCGATGGCGTTGGCCCGGTTGCACCACCGGAAACGGCGCCCGAACAACTTCGCACATGGATCCCCTGGCTGGTGGCCGTGTGGCTGGTCGGCATCTGTCTGTTTGCAGTTCGCCCCATTGTCGGCCTGCAAGCTGCATGGCGCGTCCGCTGGTCCAGCCGCAGTCCCGCGCCCGAGAAGACTCGACAACTTCTGCGACAACTTGCCGATCGCCTGCATTTGCGCAAATCTGTGGAGCTTTCACTGTCCAAACTGGTACAGGTTCCAACAGTTGTGGGCATCTTTCGCCCGGCCATCCTGTTGCCGTTCTCGTCGCTGACCAGTTTGTCGGCGGCGGAACTGGAAGCCATCCTGTTGCACGAACTGGCCCATATTCGCCGACAGGATCACCTGATCAATTTGCTTCAAACCTTTGTCGAAACCATCCTGTTCTATCATCCGGCAATCTGGTGGATGTCGTCGGTCGCGCGGGACCAGCGTGAGTTGTGCTGCGACGACCTCGCCGTGCAATCCGGTGGCAATTCAAAATCATTGGCCCGTGCCTTGTTGACGCTCGAAGAGAAACGCGTGGCCACGCCGGCACTGGCGGCCAATGGTGGCTCCTTACTGAATCGTGTTCGTCGCTTGACGGGCAAGCAGCGCGCCAGCCACGACCGACGACTGGTTTGGCTGGGCGGTGTCGCCGCTTTGCTGGTGGCCAGTCTGTGCCTGTTCGTATCCTTTTCCGATCTCGCCCACGCGTCGGACAATGCGATCAATGAAGAAGGCGATCTGGTTCGAGTTGAATTGGTAAGTCTCAATGACTTTTACGACTGGCACTCGGTCACCACAACCGATCCGCGTTTGATGCATCGGTTCTGGAATCTGTTCCCTGACGAACTGCGTGAGGACCAGGGCGAGACGATCGATGGCTGGGCGCCTGACCTGGAAGTCCGCTTTACGCGGGTCGGCAAGTCGGGCGGACCACCCGAAATCGTCACCGTGAAGCTGGGAGTGCAGGATGGTTTCCGCTGGAGTGTGGGCGAGGGAGTCTGGTTGATGCCCGACCAATGGCCATTGCGTTATTCACTCAGCGAGATCATGCAGCAGGACACCGATTTGGTCCAGCAGGCCGAAAATGCACAGCAACGCGAGCTGCTTGAACTGTTCCAGTCGGTGAACAGTAACCTGGAAGAGAAGTATCAACAGGCAGTTGAAGAATATAACGCCATCCTTGAAGAGCGAGACACCGTTACCGTTGGCAATTACCACGGGCCGGCTTTGACATTGCACCAGGTCAAGGTGCGTGATCTGGATATAGAGCTAAGTCGAATACGGATTGAACTGGCCGACGCGCGAGCTCAGAAACAATTCATGCTGGAGATCCGCGGGCGCGGCGACCAGGCGATCGAGAACTGGCTTCGCAATCAGGAAAACCCGCAAATGACAGATGAGGCGGAAGCCGCCAACATCACGGCACTTCGTCAAAGGATCACCGAACTGGAAATGGCGCGACAGCAATTGCTGGAACGGCTCGGTGCCAACCACCCGGATATCAAGGCGACCGAACGCCAACTTGAGCTATGGCGCGAGTATCTGGAGAACGAGCTTGGAGACGACAGCGAGCCGGACGAACGTTCAGCCAGCGAACAATTCGAGGCCCGCTTGCAGCGGCTTGAACACAAGATCGCCATGCTGGACGCCCGGTACATGGCGATTAATGAGGAATTCAAATTCCATTTTGAAAAGGCCAAGCAGCTTGAGAATATCAACACTCGGCTCGAAAAAAAGCAGGAAGAAATTGACCTGATTCGCGACTGGCTGACCGAAAGCCGCGCCAAGGTCGCCGAACTACGAACCGACTCTGCCAATCCGGAAAACGCTATCTCCGATCTGACCGGCAGAGAGAGAGATGTTGCGGACGGAATGGTGATTACGGTTGCCCCGGGATTGAACATGGCAACCATAAATCTCGGCACCGATGACCTGATCATTCCCGGACAAGAATTCCTGATATTCGATTCTCAAACAGATTCGTTCCGCGCTGAAACCAGCAAGGCAGCGATCGAAGTCTCGCGAGTTCTCGGCCCGCACCTGGCCGAGGCACGTATTACGCGACAGGATTTACAAAACCCCATCCTCCGCAGTGATTTCGTTGTGACTTCGGAATCGGATAGTGATGACTTGCCGCAGGATCAAGCCGGTGATCCGCGAAACCTGCAACGAGAAAAACTATCCAATAACACGACCTACCATCGTGAACGGGAAAAACTGGCTGCCGATCATGCCGGTCGCTGGGTGGCAATTGTTGATGGTCGACTACTGGCTTCCTTCGATTCGTTTGAGGAATGCCTGGCCGCAGCTGACGAAGCCAATCGACACGCCGTGCACCGTTACATATTCCGCCCCGGCATCGACGACGTGGACGATGAATTTACCTACTCGCCGTGGATCACTGGCCAGCCCAACTGGTGGCAGTTTGGTCGCCAGTTTAC
>JBPCVB010000843.1:0-4336 GCA_051010855.1 Pirellulaceae bacterium
TGCAGCGGCAAAGGTAACCGTCGTCAATGAGTTCAGCCGCGAACCGCGGCCGGAGCATTTCGAGTACGCCAATCATGTAATGACGGGTCTGGCGATGCTGCAAGCCCGATTGATTGGGGCCAGGGTCGTGCCCCTGGCATTATGGGATGAACGACCTGCGCGGGGTCCCGGTGGTACGGGTTCTCTGGTGGCCGTCTGGAACGAGTTGGGTCTGGAACCACGAGTCATCAATCCCTTGCGACTTGCCGGCAGTGAGCCAGTCGAAACGGATTCCCAGGGACCGGATGACAGCCTCAGCATGGTCACTTCGCCGTCGGAAATATTTGTCCGGGCCATGCTGTTTGCCGATGTGGTCGGCTACAGCAAACTGGATGAAGAAGAAATTCCGCTGTTCATTCGCGACTTCATGGGCAGTATAAATGAATGCGTGCTGCAGTCGGGCGTGCGCATCGAGACCTCAAATACGTGGGGCGACGCCATCTATTTTGTTTTTCAGACCGTAGCGGATGCGGGCATAACGGCGCTGCGAATCACCGAGCATGTAAATTCTATCGATTGGCAGAAACGTGGTTTCAAGGCGCCCATGACCTTGCGCACTGGCTTGCACGTGGGGCCCGTGTTTCGCGTGATTGATCCGGTAACGGATTCCACAGTCCACACCGGCGCACATGTCAGCCGCGCCGCGCGTATTGAACCCATTGCCCCACCGGGCGAAGTCTATGCCAGCGAGGCCTTTGCCGCGGTCGCCGCTGCCGACAATGTGACCCGGTTTCAGTGCGATTACGTGGGAGTTACTCCCATGGCCAAGGGATACGGTGAATTTGCCACCTATCATGTCCGACGTCGGAATTAAGTCGAGCGGGGGAATGTCAGGCACGAACGTGTCATGGTTGGTATTTGCTGCTGTTCACAGTTGTTTTTGCTGCGTTTTGTCAGATTCCCTATAATGAGCCCGGCAAACCACAAGTCGGGGCGCGGAGCCTATGTGGCTTCGCATCCTTTTTATCGGAGAGAGAATATGTCCACCCAACGCAACTGGTCAGGCTATCTGTTTATTCCGGGGCTCGTGCTGGTGTTCGTTTTGAGTGAAACCAGCCTGTTGCAAGCTCAGGGTCGCGGGTTTGGGCGTGGCGGAGTTACCGGTGGACGCGGAATGTCATCGGCCAGGGGGATGTCGGGAGCGCGGGCGATGTCGGGAGCTCGTGGGATGTCCGGAGGAACTCGGGGTATGTCGAGCTATCGTGGCATGTCTTCCAATCGCACCGGGATGTCGCCCTATCGCGGTGGCATGTCGGCGAATCGTGGTACGTCGGCAGCGCGCGGAAGTTCCGCTTATCGTGGTGGAGGAACGTCCAATTACCGCGGCGGTAATGTCGCCGGAGCATTTGGACGCGGCAACAGCAGTGCTGTACGTAACGCGTTCGGCAACGGCTCGTCTGCACGTCGCGCGGGAACGGGATCAGCCTACCAACGCGCCCTCTCGAGTGTGCGACCCGATGCGTACTCGCGACGCACGACCAATCAACACTACACGGGCAAGAACCGTGCGTTGTACCAGCAGACTGCACGCCAATGGCAAAACAGCGCTCATTATCGGAATCTCGGAAACCGGCACACCGGTTCCGGGCACTCGGGTCACAGCGGACACCACGTAGGCAATCAACATTACGGAAACCGCTATCACCACCTGAGTCACCATCGTCACGGGGTCCGTCACAATCACAACGGGCACGGACACGGTCACAACCACAAGCACTATGGTCATCGGTATGGCTATGGCTCTACCAGTTTTGTGGTCGGAGTGCCGTATTACGGCGGTTATTACTCCAGTTATTATCCGGGATACTATTCCACCGGGTATTACGATCGTGGTTACTATTCCGATCCGTTATACACACGCGATCTTTATTCTTCGGCGTTGCCGCTGACCGGAACGACCGTTCGCAATCCAGCATTTGTTGACAACACGGTCGTCGCGGCGCCAGCCAATCCGGCTGCGGCACCGGTGATTCCCACGAGCGGCTCAGCCGTTGAATATCAACGGCAGTCCGAGCAGGCGTTTATGGAACGGCGGTATGCTGATGCGGCGAGACTGTCCGACCATGCCATGGTTGAAGATCCGGGAAACGGTTATCTGCATTTGTTTGCCGGCCAGGTTTTGCTTGCTCTGGGTGACTATCGCACAGCTGCAGCTGCCATCCATCAGGGAGCGAGTCTGCTGCAGGCTGATGAACGTGGATTTGTCGTAAAAAACAACGCGCGACTGTACAGTCCGGGAGAATACGACCAGCAACTGCAACAGCTGGATGATTACATCGCCAACAATCCCATGGCAGCGTACGCGCATTTTCTGCGTGGTTATCAAAATCTGTACCTGGGCCGTGATGATATTGCGCAACGCAGTCTGGAAACCGCTGTCAAACTCGAACCTGCCGATACGCTGGCAGGCGAGATGTTGATCGAAGCCGGTGGAACACTCCCGGCCGCCCCGGCTCCAGCACCAGCACCCGGTGGTCTGCTGCCCAACCCGGCTCCTGCACCCGCGCCGGCCCCCGCTCCCGCACCGGAATCAGATGACAATGCATTGGTCCTGATCAACGACGGCAAGTGAATTGGTCACCAAGTGAATTGGTCACCGGAACGCAGGGGCAGGCACGGAAACTACAGGAACGGAAGTTCCAGCCACATCTTGACGAGGTCTTGCAAACGCCCGTCAATCCACGACGAATTCTCTGCGCCCTGATTCAGGGGCGCGAAGAATCCGTTGCGGATCCACTCTGCCGTATTCTCTGATATCCAGCCCCGATCGACGGCCCATGCAAAGGGTCCGTACAAAGGCACTTGTTGCGAGATCCACGTCAAGAACAAACCGAACATCGTGCCCTCCTGTCATAAGTCCAGCCCGAGAAATGGGAGAAGCTGACACAGGGCATTGGCAGCGTGCGTGGTACCGCTGGTTTGCGTACCATGAACGTAGCCGCTTCCCGGGCCATTCCGGAACTCGGTGAGAACCGCCTGATTGTTACAGGCACTCAGGCGGTTCGATCTTTTGGTTCTGTATCCAAAGATATAACCACGATGCGCAAAGCAAGTTTCGCAAGTTTCGATTTTTTATCGCGTCGCTTCAGGTTTCACGTCACAGTCGTTGTCAGCGTTGCTCGCTCAGGTGATTCCGTGCGGCGTTCAGCACCGTATCGGTGCCCTCGGCAAGATCCGACGCCGTTTGTTTGACCGGTACGTCTGGCTCAATACCCCGCGGTTCGATGGGCCGTTCCAGAAAGCCACGGTAGGCCTTCACGGAAAATCTCACACGAAAGGCGCCGTCCAAAACGTCGATGGTTTGCTTGCCCGCGGACGCACCGGCCGTTGCCGCGCCAAAGAACGTGGCCCGGTCGTTGGCCTCGAACCAGCTGGCCCAGCCTTCGCCGGCACTGATACATCGCGAATCAATCAGCACGGCGATAGGTCCTGCGAATCTGGGACGCTCAGCTTCCTCAGGGTCATCCGGATCGAAATTGCGGAACGAGCGCTTTGAATCAAAGCCGCCACCACTGTTTCCACGTACATCAATCACCAGGCCCCGGCATTCCTGCAGGTCGGCGACCGCTGCATCGAGCTGTTCAATCAGATCATCTCGAATGCGTCGTACATAGATGTAGCCGGTCTCATCGTCGAGCTTCGTCCAGTCAACATTGGCGGAGTCGGTGATTTCGTCCCTGGGTACCGGCAGGCGGGGAAGATAACGTACACCCATGGATGCACGGACACTGAAACTATGCTCGTTACCCGCGACGTCTACGGTTGAAACATCAACCATCGCGTTGCGATTCATTTGGCGGCCGATGAAACGGGCTGTCTGATAGTCCAGATAACGATCACTCGAGAACCCCTGGTATTTTTTGGTTTGCTCTCGATTACGAGCGAACACGTCCGCAACAGGCTCATCGTTGATTCGCGTTATGGTCATACCCACTTGCATCCCGGCGTTGCCGGCAGCCGATCCCGGATCAACGTGGTAGATGACTGGCTGGTTCCGGTCATCAAGCAGACAACTGAATCCCGGATCCCACGCTGGAAAGGGAATGCTCGGCAATTCGGCTGAGCCATTCATCACCCGGGCGTGGCTGTCTTCCAGTCGCGCTACCAGTTCCATGCACAACAAACCAAATTCTTCATGGGATTTCAGTTGTTCACCGCGGAGCAGCATTTCTTCGCCAACGGCTTCCCAATCAATTCCTTTGGATTCGAAGTGGGCATACCGGTCGCCCAGAGTCTCGTACAAATCCCGAAAATGGTCGGCGTATCCCCTGGCGGGAATTCCAACCCGCATAATTTC
>JBPCVB010000844.1:0-6344 GCA_051010855.1 Pirellulaceae bacterium
CATACACGCCAAACAGGCAGAAGTCGATACATTCCAGGCAGTTGGTGCAGCGGCTGTAGTCGATGACCGGGTACCAGCGTCGTGCTGCCTTTTCCTCAATCCGGTTGACCGCACCATTGGTGTTGCCATCCGTAGCTGCGCCGTTTTGTTCCAGGCCATCACCTGCCTTGTTCAGGCTGGTGTCATTTGTGGGATTGTCAAACCGGGCTTGCGCGGGTGATGGTGACCCACCCAGTCCCAGGCTGACAATCTGAACGCTCAATTCCGACTGGATGCGTTTGACTTCTTCGATAAAGGCAGAGGATTGATTGGTGGTTTTCAGGTCCAGGCACCAGATGCGGCGATTGGGAATTTCACGCTGTTCAATCACGCGGGCCTTGTCATCTGCTTCCAGTTCCTCTTCTTCATCCTCGTCGTCTTCATCGTCCTCGTTGACGAGCAAAGTCGTGCCGACATGACCGGAGATGTTATTGCGATCGAGAATCCAGTGGGCGGCTCGCTCGAACATCCAGCTACAGACCACCATGTTGCCGGTAACGCCCTGTAAGGCCAGCATGCCCGTGCTGTCTGGTTTCAAGTCGTACAAGTGGGGTACCACTGTGACTTCGATACCGGGTTCAAACATCAGGCCGGCGACCAGGTCCTCTTCCAGCTGGCGTTTGGCAGGATTGCTGCTTTGTCCCTGCGACAGAATTACCGACAGACGTTGGGCCATGGATGCTGGAAGGGTGAACCGGGATTTTGCGGGTAATCATTCATTCTAGCAAAAAATGCGAGTCGACGCGTGTCTTGGCTCACGCAGATTGGGCCCCGAAAGTGTGAGCAAGGAGACCAGGGCAATCTCGTGTATTGCCTCATTGATTCAGCTGGCCCTTGATCGTGCGCTGGGTTTTCTCCCATACGCCATCCAGCAGTTTGACGTACTGCTGCGGATTCAATAGCGGTGCTGCGTCGGATTGCAGCTCGAATAGCCACCCGTCCCCGTACTTGTCGACGTTGATGGCTGAGGGGTCGGCCATCAACTGCTCGTTGAATCGCAACAGTTCACCCGGCAGCGGGGCATACAGGGCGCTTTCGGCTTTCTTGCTTTCGATGGAACCGATCTCCTGCTTGACGCCCAGCGTGGCCGGAGCCTCAACCAGCCAGTCCAGAAAGTACACATCCTGCAGCAGTCGCACAGCGTAAGCGGCAAATCCGAAACGAATCGTTCCGGAATCCGCGTCCGGCCGGGCCCACATGTGATTGTCGGCATACATCAGATCGATGGGGAATTCAGCAGGGAACTCGCCCATCATGAACGTCAGGGATTCAGGCATATTCAATCAGGTGTAACGAATGCCCTGATGTTCGGGTTCAAAGAAGACCGGCAGCAGTCCGTCCACACGCAGCAAACCTGCCCGCGTTAATTCGATCCGGTCATCGTGGATGTTTGCATATCCATCATCGGCGTGTTGTTGCCATTGTTGCGACCAGTGGTCAACAACGTCGACGCCAAACTTGTCCTGGAAATATTTGCGATCCAGGTAACCGCGTTTCAGCAGCAATATCATTTCGCGGATCAGCATTTGGTGAGGGGTGGGCACCATGCCTCGACCCAGCGGCAGCTCGCCACGCTCCAGCAAGTCACTTTTGTACTCGTTCATGTCGGCCTTGTTCTGGTAATGCACGCCCGACACGTGACCGAAACTGGCAATTCCCGTGGCCAGCAAATCCGAACCCCGCCACAGGTTGTCGCGATAACTAAAGCTGACTTTGGTGGGGTCCTTGATCATGGTGTAACCGCTGCTGACGTGATATCCAGCCTTTTGAAGTTCGTCAAAGGCGTAATCCACCCACGCTCGCTTGGTATCCCAGTCGGCGACCGGCGTTTCGATCTTGTTACCCAGAATGTCCTGTGAATAGACCGTGTTGAACGGTAATTCCATTTGATAGATCGTGACACTTTCGGGCGACAGGCGAATCGTCTCGGCAATGTTGTATTTCCAGTTATCCCAGGTTTCGCCGACCATACCGGAAATCAGGTCGATGTTGACGTTGGGAAAATCAGCCGCCTGAATCCAGTCCCAGCACCGATAGACTTCCTTGGACAGATGAGCCCTGCCGTTTTCCTTCAAAACGTCATCGGAAAAGTTTTCGATGCCAAGGCTCAGTCGCGTTATGCCCAACTCACGCAGCGTTTTCACCTTGGGTTCCTGCAGCGTGCCCGGCTCGCATTCAAAAGTCACTTCCTCGGCCTGATCCCAGCTGATGTTGGCTCGCAAACGGTCAACCAGTGAAGTGAGTTGTTTCGAGCTGAGGTATGACGGTGTGCCACCACCAAAGTACACAAAGCGGAAGGGCCGGCCGCCCATCACCGGTTGCTGGCTGACCAGTTCGATCTCGCGGCAGAGCGCCGACACGTAATGCTCGATCTCTGCGGCGTTGACGTCGGTGAAGACCTTGAAGTAACAAAACTTGCAGCGTTTTCGGCAGAAAGGGATGTGCAGATACAGCCCGAGCGGCACGTCCGCGGGAGGACTCGACAGCGCCTCGCGAACAGCTGGCAGATTCTCCGCGCTCCATTTGGAATAGGGCGGGTAGTTGGAGATAAAATAACTGCCAACTTCGGTTTTGGTGGATTCGGCCATCGCTGTGTGATTGTTGTTATGGGCTGGGCAACTTCGTCGCGGGACTACTTACCTAGACAATAGACCACACCGCGATTTGTGGCAACGATCAGCCGCCCGTCGGCAATCGCCGGAGCCCCAATGATCTTGCCGTTCAGTTCGCGTTCGGAAACCAGCGTTCCATCACTCAATTTCAGCACGTACATGCGTTTATCACTGGCTCCCACATACACATGATCGCCAGCGATCACCGGCGATGAATCGACCGGACCGCGGGCTTCAAAGCTCCAGTTGATATCGCCGTTTTCCGGTTTCAGCGAAGTTACCTGGCGATTGCGGGCGCCGAAAATGACATGGCCATCGGTAACCGCTGGATTGCTGCGTGTCGCGGTAGCGCCCATGGGATCCTCGAATTGCCAGTTCACCCGGGCCTGTTTCCAGTCGATCGCGTAAAAGCCGGCTTGCTCGGTACCAAAAAACACGGTGTCGCCCAGTACTGCCGGTGTGACTCCGGTGGGCGAATCAATCTGCACCGCGTCGGCCCGCGTTCCATCATCCAGGTTGATGATGTGCAACAGGCCGTCACAGCCGGCGACGAATGCCCGGTTCTCGACGATCGTTGGTGAGCAACGAATTTGATCATCGATTTGATGTTCCCAGACGACGTCACCGGATGCCTGATCGAGACAGTACAGCGTGGCATCCTGAGAACCGTAAATCACAGTGTCCTTGTAAAAATTGGCGCCCGAGTCGATTTCACCATTGGACTCATGTCGCCATAGTTCGTTGCCATCGGTGTCGAGGCAGAAAAAAATGCCGTCAAGGTTGCCGACAAAGATGCGGCCATCCTGCACGGCCGGCGATGCTACAAAACCGATCTCGGCCGTGTATTCCCATTTCACCTCGCCGGACCTCAGGTCCAGCGCAAACAGCGCACCGTCGAGATCGCCGATATAAACCACTTCGTCCACGATGGCCGCTGTACTTTCAAAGGCACCATTGTCGACCTTGTGTTCCCATAGCACGTCCAGTTCCGTGGGCAGAGGCGTTGCCGTGAATCCCGTGCCCTGGGGATCGCCGCGAAATACGGGCCACTGGACTCCATCCATCTCCTCTTCGGAAAGCTCTTCGGAGGATGCGGTGTCCCCCGTTTCCTGCTGGTCGTCGGCAACCGTGGGTGCCACGGTCTCCTGTTGGGAACTCGGCGTCGACGTCGCCGGAGGCGATTGATTAGCCGATTCCTGCTGGACAACGACGGGATCGGGTTGGCTGCAGCCGGCCACCAGCAGCAGAAATACCATGCAGTGGCAATTAATAAGCGTTTTCATAAAGGGTAATCAGCGAAGGGGTATCGAGGGGACGCGGATTGAATTGACCAGTCCACTGACGCGAAGCTGCCTCGGCCAGTTCGGGTATCTGTTCCCGCACCACGCCCAAACCTTGCAAACTTGTTTCCAGTCCGGCGGCCTTAACCATCCGCTCCACGAAATCCGCGATTCCCTGGCTGCCCGAATCCGCTTCGGGTGCTCCGGCAAATCCGGCCGAGATCCCCGTAAGCTCGGTGTACCAGTCATCGAATTGCTGACCGTTGAAGCGAATTACATGCGGCAACAGGACGCCGATGCCCTGACCGTGGGCGGTGTCGTAGGCGGCGGACAAGGGATTGACCAGCGCATGAGCGGCACCCAGCATCGAATTCTCGATCGCCAGTCCGGACCACGCCGCTCCCAGCAACATAGCGCCTCGAGCTTCCAGGTTATCGGGATCTTCCAGCACCGTGAGAAAATTCTGCGACAACAAACGCCATGCTTCTCGACTGAGCAGCATCGATACCGGATTGCGGGGTCGTGTCACAAATGTTTCCAGTGCGTGCGAGATCGCATCGATTCCGGTGAGCGCAGTGACTTGTGATGGCTGGGTGAGTGTTAGTTTTGGATCAAGTACGGCGATCAGAGACGACGCTCTTTTGTCACCGCAGGCCATTTTCGCATGTGAGGCAGCATCGGAGATCAGGGCAAAGGACTGCATCTCGCTGCCGGTTCCAGCCGTCGTAGGTACGGCGATCATCGGCAGCATGGGACCCGTGGCCTTGTCCACGCCCCAGTAGTCACTCATCTGACCGCCACAGGAATAAATGAAGTTGATCCCCTTGGCACAATCCATCGAGCTGCCACCGCCCAGTCCCACCAGCAATTCGGGCTCGAATTCTCTGGCGAACTCGACACCGCGCTGCACATCATCGGTGGTGGGGTTTTCGTGAGCCTCGTCAAACAGGGCAGTTGTCAGTCCGGCCTTTGTCAATGCGTCGACACCGTGTTGCGAATGACCGGCCTCCACAATGCCGGGATCCGAGACGACCAGCACGCGTTTGACACCGAGACCAGCAGCCTGTTGGCCGAGCTGATCGATCGAGTCATTGCCGAATACCATCCTCGTGCGCGGCGCAAAGTCAAACGAGATCAGCGACGAATCGCGATTGATCTGCAAATTGGTTTCCAGAGCCCGCATGCCGCTCATGCATTTGCCGCCATTTTTCGCGTGGTTTGCCAGGCGCGCGAGCGGAACAGGAAGTCCATCAGGTTGCCTTCGTGCGGCTGCAGCCAATTCGAACTAATCATCTGGTAAATTTGGTCCCGTCAAGCAAGGTTGGTTTAGCTAGTAAACGCCGACCGTGGTCGAAGATTGCAACTCGTGAAATGGCCGGACACCGCTAACGCCGTCCCACGGATAAGCTTCAAAGGGTGCTTCCCTTTCGCCCTCGTCCCGCTCAAGGAATCCCGGCACAAAAAACTCTTTCGTCAAGGTAGTTAACTTCACACGTCCGGTCTCGCCGTAGCCAACTACCTGATTCGGGTCATCAAAACTGACGACTTCGGTGGCGGCGCGAGGTTGCGGAGCGTAATAGGCAATCTTGTACCCATCAGCAGCCGTGATCGGTTTGCTGCAAGCCAGACCCATTAACGTGTTGCCGTAAGTCGGAGTCATGTAAATGCCGCCTTCCTCCGGCGGTCCGCCCAGTAATTCCTCGACGGCGTAACGGGTCCATTGTGGTGTAAACTCGGTGCCACCGGAAAAGATACCGGTCACCCCGGTTTCTTGCAGCGAAGTTCCCCGGTCCTCCAGGGCCAGACAAAGAGAATCCAGCAATTTGGGCGTGGCAAACAGGCACTTGATGTCATGACCGGCTGTCAGCACGGTGATCGCCTGGTCAATGCAATGATCCTTGTAGGCCTCCAGGTGATCCATCCAGCCTTTCTTGATCAGCTTCACCACCCAGCGTGGATCGAGGTCGATACAAAAACAGATGCCGCCCCGGTACTGGCACAGGTGTTCGACCGCCAGCCGCAAGCGCCGTGGTCCGGAAGGGCCCAGCATCAGCCAGTTCGAGTTGCGCGGGAAGTATTCGTCCGGCAACGTGTCGCTGAAAACCTCATAGTCGATGCGAAAGTCGTCGACGACGACCCGGCTTTTGGGAATGCCAGTGGTTCCGCCGGTTTCAAACACATAGGTAGGCCGATCGGTGTAGGCTTTGGGTCGCCAACGTTCGACCGGCCCGCCACGCAACCACTCGTCTTCAAACAACGGGAACTTGCGCAGGTCCTCGAAACACTGGACGTCGGTCAGCGGGTCAAAATCCAGCTCGGATTTCTTGTTCAGCCAAAACGGGCAGCCGGTCTCTTCGCTAAAGTGCCATTGCACGATTTCGACGGTGTGGCGATCCAGTTCGGCTTTGGCCTG
>JBPCVB010000845.1:0-7387 GCA_051010855.1 Pirellulaceae bacterium
CGAGAGGTTATGCAGCCTCAACAGGGAACCATCGACCAATCGTGTTTCGACAGGCCCCATGTCGGCGGCCAACAAACCGGAAAACCCAATTCGTTGCACCGATTCAATTGGATACTTGTGAACCTCACCTGCGTGTTCAAAGCTGACATTGCCCTCGGAAATCGTTAGCACGCGGCCCGCCAATTCCTGTCCGTCAACCAACGCGATGGTCTGCAAGTCATCCGCGGCCGGAGTGACCCAGATCATGATCAGCAACAAGTAACAGGCAAAGTTCATCAAACTGGTTATCCAGGCGGGTTTGGGATTAGTAAAACAAGTTCCTACTGGTCTTCACGAGCGAGTTGCCGAAAGTACTCCTCTATGACTTCGCGGTAATGGGGTGGCAAGTCACGAGCCATTTCCGCGAGTGCCGCGGCGCGTTTTTGTGGAGGCAAGCTGCCCCACGAACCGCCTTCGGCGATTTGGCGATCAGTCACGTTGCCCTGACCTTGTCCTCCGGCATTTTGACTGTCCTGCATCGGCTGGGCACCCTGCGATGACGCCGCAGCCTGTTGCTGTTGTTGTTGAAGCTGCTTTTCGAGTTCCTCGATCATCTTGTCGAGTTTGTCGATCACTTCCTGCTCCTGGCCAATCACTCGCGTTCCACTGCGATGCAGGGCCTGGCGGCGGCGAATATCGGCCATCATCCGCGCAATTTCATCCAGCGAATCCGTTTCCAGAGTTTCGATATCAGAAAGCATCAGACTGGCAACCGCCGCATAACGTCGCGGCAAAAGTTTTTCGTTTTCCATTAATTGATTGATCGTGGACACACAGGGGTCAACCTGAATCAGGCGGTGTTGGCAGATAGAGATATGAAATAGCAACGCTGCAGGATCTATCGTCTGGTCCAGAGGCAACGGAGTCAGTAACTCCAACGCCTCGTCATAGCGTTGATGTCGGGCGTACCAGCAACCGGCTGCCAGTTGTAACTGAATACGCGCGGACTCGGGCAAGCGCGAATCCACAAAAACAGCCGGGTCAATGATTTGAAACGAAGTCAGTGACGTTTCAGGAGCTACTTGCAACTTGTCGATGGTAGTTGCCGTGTGAGGAAAGCATTCTTGCAGCACTCGCAGTGTCGTCGGCAAAAGCGCACTGGTGTTGGCGAGAGATTCCAGTTGCTCACGCAGCGGTTCCGCATCCTGATTGGCGGCCTTCGCCCACTGGTCGACCCACTCGGTAACCTGTTCCGGGGTCGGTGGCTGCCAGGAGGCGCGGCGTGTTAATTCCTGCGCGGTTAGGCCGGACGAGCACATGGCGATCCCGCAACCTGTCACCCACAGGAAGATCAGCCGTCGCAGTAATGTGAAATTTCCCGACTTCATACCCAATTATTGTCGTCGTTAGCGGTTTTTTCCAACAACAATGTCGTGCGTAATTTGCTGCAGCTTCTGTTGCCGCTCACCCAATCGTTCCAAAGCGGTGCGAATTCCCGGGTCATTGGTATGACCGATTACATCGTTGGGATTGTCAAGCAGCTGGGCATAACGCTGATGTCGACCCAATATCTGATTCTGCAAGCCGCGGATCAGTTTCAGTTCGGCAAGTTCATTAATTAAACCTTCTTCTCCTGGCTGTCCCTGTTGTGGCTGACCTTGTTGTTGATCGGAATTCTGCAAATCCTCCTGAGCCTGCTCGAACACCTCGATCAAAAACCCCAGCGTCTCGATAATGCCTTCTTCCAGTTGTTGGGTGATCGGGCCCGTCCTTGCAGCGCTCAATCGGTCGGCCACCTGCTGCATGTCCTGCTGAATCTGCCGCACTGCCTCGGCAATGGCCACCGATGATCCGTCGTCTTCCAGCAACAACAAGGCGCGGTCGGCCTGTGTTACCAGGTCCATTTCGCTGGACGACAGTTTGGCGGACTCCATTTCCAGCTCAACATCCCTGCCGCCTCCGCGCCCGTTTTCAATTCGCACCGTGTCATCGTAGATCTTGACCTGTTGTTCAAGCATTCTTCGAAACCGCGCTTCGAGCGACGCCAGCGTGCGTTCGATTTCTTCCTCACGCAGCTGGCGGAGGATCTGTTCCAGTTCCTGTTTGGCCTGCGCCAGTTCACGTTCGGCTTCACGCATGTCCTCGACTGAAGCGTCTTGTTCGGCCTGTTCCAGTTTCTCCCGGGCCTCGCGCATTTTTTGCTCCGCCTGTTGCAACCGCTGCCGCACCGGATTGGGTGGAGTTTCCTGTGTCTGGTTTGCTGGCGGCTGCCCCGGCTGTGATTGACCCGGTGAAGGCTGCGCGTCTGATGGTGGTGGTTGCTGGCCCTGACTCGACTGATCCTGGGGTGGCTGCCCGCCCGGTTGCGAATCTTCGCCCGGTTGAGTTTCCTCACCCGGCTGGGGTTGGGACGGGTCTCCCGAATCGCTTCCCGGGTCGGCCGATGGTTCCGATCCTTCGGCTTCCTGATCTCCCGCCTCCATATCTTCATCAAGATTGCCGGTGCGATCGGCATTTTGTTGTTGCGCATCCTGCAACCGCGAACCCTGGTCACCGTTTTCGGCCTGGCCGCGAATACCCTGCTGGATCCGCAGGATGCGATTGACTTCTTTCAGGTACTCCTTATAGCGGTCGATTTCATTACGCACACGCTGGCTGCGGTCCTCACTCTGCAACAGAGCCAGCAACTCCTCCAGGTGTTTGGAGACGGCGACCTGACTGGATTCAGCGTCTCGCAATCGGGCTTGTTCCAGCAATCGCACTACAGCAGTGATCTGATCGAGCGTCAGTTTTTCACGCGACTGTTGATAAGCGCGTTGCAACAACTCGGACCGCTCCGGATTCTGGTCCTGTTCGTATTGGTAGAGTGAAAACAGCTTCTGTTCGAGCAATTCGTATTGCTCGGCCAGTCTTGCCTGGTCGGTGGCAATCTTTTCGCGCGAGTCCTCGGCCGGGTTCTGCCCGAGGAGGGCAACGGGTGCCAGGACGGACAGGATAATCAACCCCACCGACGCTGCCAGTTTACTGGTTAAACAAGTCATCAAAGGCCTCTCGTTCGCGCAACGCCTTGGTACGCTCCAACAGCTGTTGCTCCTGTTCCAGCAGACGCCGCACAATGTCCAACAGTTCGTTTTGAGTTTCAAATTTCAGCAATGAATCAAGCACCGCCTGAATCTCACTCAACACTCCATCGGCTGATGCCAGTGCTTCCATGGTCGCGTCACCAATCAGCTGGCTGGTCTGGACCTCCACTGCACCTGATTGATCAAACTGCTCGGGAATACGCTGATAGATGGCGTCTGCGTCGATTAGCGAAGTCTCAAGTTGCGGCATGGATCCGGTCGCAATGCGCATCAGTGGCTGGGCCACCTGTTCGTCAAGTCTCTGCTTGCGGTCTTCTGCGTCCACGCGATTGTTGATCAGCTGCAATCGAATATGGTCGAAAGTCAGCGAAACGCCTTCGATTTCCTGCATGGATTTTTGCGTTTGCAACAGGGCACGTTGCACGTACAGCTGGCGTAGCTGCCAGTCTTCCAGCGACTCATCACGATGACTGGGACCCTGATCACCCGGTTCGAATCCCGCTCCCATATCGTTAGCCGCGGTCTGCGACCGGGCAATATAATTGCGGGCTTCTGTCATCTCCTGCAAAATTTGCTCGAGACGCCGTCGCTGGTCCGCTTCATCACGTTCCAGCATTCGCAATAATTTCGCCGGCGTCACCACATCCAGTTCGTGAAGGGTTCCGGTGCCCGTATGCTCGCGGGCCTCGAGATCGTGGTAATCGTTGGCCATCACCGTTAACGCGACCTGACCATCAGGCTCAGTAGGCAGCTCAGCCGTCAATCGCTGTTCCCGTTGCAATTGTCGGAAATCAACTGCGCCCTCCAGTTGACCGTCACGACCGGGATCAGTTTCTACATTGAACATGTCGGTGACCGGCGTCTGGACTTCGATCCAGACGCTTTTCACATCGTTGTCGTCGGTGACAGTGCCGCGCACCGGAATTCGCGCATCTGGTGTCACAGCCGTGCCGATACCATGCAGAAGGGAAGTGACTCGGGGCGGTGTGTCTTCACGGGCACCAATGGCCAGTCGTTCCGTCGAACGAGAAAACACTCCGTCGGCATCTCGCAACACCAGCCGCATGTCAATCGGTTCGGTGATCTGCTCAATCGGAATGCGGATTTCTCCGCTGCCGGCTGCCTCCGTGTTCAAACGGTCCACCACCTGACCCTCGTCGTCGATCACATACGCCTGCGACAGCGGTCGATTGGTCGATGCAATCACCATGGCACGCGTGCCAACCGGTAGCTGCGTACCGGAAGTCAGTGGAATCGTGCGACTGGTCCAGCGCGAGGACGATTCGTCGACGAGATAATCCGGAAAGTCACATTCGATTTGGGTATCGGTAATGATCGGCGACGGCACCGCCTCGATGACAAAAGGACCGATGCGATGATCACCGCCACGCACAAAGAAACGCAAGTCCTCGATCACGCCGTCCAGCACGTCGCCATCAATGGCAAACGTCTGAAAGCCTTCGCGGGCTCCGCCTACCTTGTTCATGGTCAGTGTGCCACGATCACCATCGGCCGTGGTGTAGTACAAACGGCACTGGGCTGGTATGCGCCGCTGGCGTCGATTCGGATTCGGCAATTCGGCGCGAACCAGTACTGATATGCTGGACGCCTTGCCAACTATGACGCGGCCATCGGAAAACGGCCGGACAGCATTCATATCCTCGATGCCGGTTACAGGCTCGGAGTGCTTGACCTTGATACCAGCCAACTCAATACGGCACTCACGCGGCCAGCCATCTGCATCCAGCAGGTAAACTCGACGCACGCTGGTCATAAATGCGTCGCTGCTGGCGATGGCAAACCATAAAACACTACCCAGCAACATAACAGCGGTAACTGCCGCGCGGGTCAGGGGCTTCCAGTCAAAAATCTTGCTCAACGCAAGTCGCTTTAGCTGCTCTTCCGCCTGGGAACGTGCCGCGTCCATCATGGCGGCCTGCTGATCGGGATCGGGAACTTCCGCATTTTCGGTCGGCGAGGCGGGAATCACGACCGTGGCCAGCGCATCTTGTAATTGCGGATCACTCCGCTCCAGCAACATTGCCAATGACTGTGTCGTCAATCGCCGGTAAACGCGACGCAAAACCCAGTGGTATAAAATCCATGCCAGGCCGCAGCCAATGACCAGCAACAATACCAAACGCGTTGTTTGAGAGAGCTCACTGAATCCAAACCACACCGGACCGTAATCGAGGGCCACGGCCAGCCAGTAAGTTGTACAAACCCAGATCACGGCGAGGCACAGACCGTGCCATAGCACGTACCGTCGAATGTAGCCGCGCAACGACTCCATCACCCGCTGGATCACTGGCGAGCGCGCGGCGGGCGATAGCTGGGTTTCCGGGTTGGCTGTGCGGCGATTCATGGGTCTTGAACGGCGAGCCTGGGCGGAGTCCAGGGTTTGGTTGGATTGCGTATTCTATCCAATTGTCGCCAGTTTCCACACACGAATCGCCGCCCGCCCTGCTGCCAGTGCTCATTGGCCGCGTTTTGGCGTGATTTTTCGATTTGAACCAGCAGGACATGTACCCGTGATCTTGTCCGCTAGCTTAGAGATGATTTTGAATGAATTCGCCAACTTCAATGATCGTTACGACCGATACGACCGATACAGCTTAACAACAATACGATATGCGTTTAGCGATTCATTTGGGGGGCAATCGATGAATACTCCGTGTGCTATAGGGCGCCGACTGACTGGAGTCTTCTTTTTTGGCTGCGCGGTCTTGGTCACTGCAAGTGCCTGTGGGCAACAAGCCAATTCGCAGCTGTACTATCACGATGATCGTGTGGCCCCGATCGCTTTCTCTGCTACTGATCCAGGTTGGCAACAGGTTAGTTTCCAGCAACAACCGCCAACACAACAGCTACCGAACCAGCTGGAAGAGATTCCTACAGGCCAGCCGCAGGTTAGTCCCCCGCAAGTTGGTGGACCGACTGGTCCCCTGTTTGGTCAACAGCCGGCTGGACCATCGCCACAGTATCGCCAAGCGCATCCCGGATACCCTTACCCGAGTGGTTGCGATTCGCCAGGCTGCGGACCGGCTGGTTGTGGGCCTGCTTGTACTGGCCACGGCGGATACATGCAGCGCGGTTACGGTACGAGCCTGGGTATGTTTGGCCAGTGTGGCGCCAGTTTTTTCAAACGCGGCGTCCAAGGTCTGGGTTGCGGATTGCGAGGTGTCGGTCATCGAGTTTCAGGACGGCACACAGGTGACTGGTTAAGCGGTTTGTATTTCGGGGCTGGAATCGTATTGGCAAAACCGCACTTCAAGGAAGCTTTCAAGGTTTCGCGGCTCGACACACGAAATGGCGTCCAGTCCCTGATTCCATTTTCCTATGATTATGAGGTGACTCCCCGGCTTTGGTTGGGACTGGAAAAGCCGTCTGGTCTCGGTATCCGTGCCGACTATTGGGAATTTGATCACGCCGGCCAGGAAATCACTGCTCAATCGGATGGTTTGAACATCTATGGAGCTCATGCAGTCACGATTATTTTTCCTGCCAATATCATCGCGGCCGCACCGGGTGACACTCTTTTTTCGACGGATCGGCTGCGCACGCAGATTTTCAATTTGCATGGAACGATGCGTGCCAGGATCGGTCGCGCCGTGGGTCGCATCAGCGGCGGGCTGCGTTATGCATCATTGACCCAGACACTCAGCTCCAGGGTCACGCCTGCACCCGGTCAGACCGCGGGGATTCCCTCGCAATTGACCTGGGAGCGCAACTTTGAGGGAACAGGACCGGCCGCCTCGGCAGATTTCCGTATACCCTTTGGCTGTTGCGGCCTTGCTGCGACCGGCAACGCAGGTGGTTCGCTGTTGTTTGGTGACAAGTCAATTAACCGATTTGTGATCGGGGATGTTGGCGTGCCGCCAGCACCACCGTTGCTGAACCTGATTGACGCTGACGAAGTCGTCGGCGTGTTTGACATGGGGTTCGGCATGGAATGGCGGCGTCAAATGAGATCCGGCGGTTTGCTGTCGATCTACGGCAGATACGAAGGCCAGCTGTGGGCCGAAGCAGGCGCACCGACTCTGGGCTTTCTCGGCTTTGAGGGATATGGCCTGGGAGTTGATGTTCGGCGTTAAGTCCGTGTGCAACACTACAGCATTCACGCGCAAGTCGCCTGGTAGATGCCTTGACATGTGCGGTATCAACAATGCGACTCGCACCAGCGCAACTCGCCTCTTATCGGCGTACGAAATTCAGAGCTACACACGACAGAAATTTCCGTCTTTGGTTGTTCAGTGTAAATCCCGCCAGCATTCGTATGTGTCTTAACAATTCGTTGAACGCAGTTGACCGTATTGTTGACACCT
>JBPCVB010000846.1:0-3328 GCA_051010855.1 Pirellulaceae bacterium
TCGAATCATCGGGAATGCCCGAGATTCCGGGTGAGCGGATTGTCATCAACACGCCCGACAAGAAGAACGCGATCTATATCGCCGGACTGACCAACAATATGCGAGACGACGATCCCGATTACGAAGCCATGCTGATCGCCAACTATATCCTTGGCAGTGGTGGCCTCTCCTCCCGGCTCGCCGATCGTGTCCGCAAAAAGGAGGGACTGTCCTACACCGTTATGTCGCAGTTTAATGCCGGTACGCAGGACGACCGCGGCCTTTTCATGATGTTTGCCATTTCCAATCCGGAAAACACGGAAAAGGTCGTCGATACGATCGATGAGGAAGTCCAGCGACTAATCGACAGCGGGGTCACCGGCGATGAACTGCAACGGGCCCAGGAGAGTTGGCTGAAATCGCGGGAAGGTAAACGGGCAGATGATTCCAGTTTGGCCGGCATGTTAAGGCAACAACTGGAACTCGGTCGCACGATGGATTTTGTTGCCAATCGGGAAGATCGTGTTCGCTCGCTGAACAAGGAGCAGGTGGACCAGGCGTTGTGTCGTGTAATTGAGAAGGATCGCCTGATCATTGTGACCGCCGGCGACTTCGAAGCAGACGGAGATGGCGAGGCAGAATCGGCTGACAACAACGACGACAAATAGGTGCGGAACCGCGTGTCAATTTTCGTCAGGGAAATCGCAAACGCATAATGTAATCCTGCCACTGTTGCTGAAACGGTGGCATGTCACTGATCTCCAGCACGGCTTGCAACGTGTCAAAGCCGCTGGGGTCGTCGTCGACGTTTTTGACGAACTGGTGATAGTAGTCTCGCAGCTTTCCTGCCTCCTGCAGGTAGTAGCACAGGTAGCGGGCCTGCGCGTAGTTCGTGCCCGGGTCCTCGCGATAGAATTCGCGAGTTGAGGTTTCACACAAAGTCTGAAACGCGGGCAAGGTGTCAGCGGCAATGGCACGTTGCAGTCCGGCCAGTCGCCAGTTTGTCTTGCCCCTGATGTCTCCATCGTCATCGCCGCATTGTTCGTAGAGAGATGCCAGCCCTTCATTGAACCACGACGGACATTCGGGGAAGTTTCGTTCGATAAACGGGTGAACCAACTCGTGAACCAGCGTGCCTCCACCAGTACTGATGTTCATCACCAATGCCCGATGGCGTGCGGAATAGTAGCCAAAAGGCGTTCCCGGTTCTGTTCCAAACAACTCCAGCACGTGCGTTTCATAGCTCTCCGCATCCTTGAATAGCCAGATGTCGACAATATGATCCGGATCGTGGGCAAAGTATCGTCTCCTGAGACGCTCGACGGCCCAGCGAATTGTCTGCCGGCACCGACGTTCCAGCACCTCCGGAGATTCGTCGCCAATCACGACAAAGGGCCGTTCAATGCGGATGGTGAATCCATCATGGGGCAGTTTGTCCTGCAATTTGTGAATGTGTGTTTCAAAATCAAGTTCGCTGCCGGAATCGCCCGGTTGGGCAGGCTGGGCGCCGAGCATCGCAGGCGAACCTGACAGGACGCTGAACGCCGCGAATGCGGCCACACAGATTCGCATTGCGTTTATTTGGTTACACATAGGTCTCTTCGGTTATTGCGTTGTCATTTGACGGTTCGGTTTTCTGCTTTGCCGACAGAGTGTATTATCGGACACTAGCCTATCCATTGTTGGCGAGTCTGGCGGACTTGTTTGTAACCATTGTGTAACCCATGCGTTTCGCAGCAGCATTTTCTACAAATTCCCAACTGGAGGCCGCTCTCCACGAAGCGTGTGGGGCTGCGCTCGATGAACTTGATGCCCGCGTAGACGTGGCCTTCGTGTTGTTTTCGGCGGAATACATCGCCAATGCCAATAGCGAAGGCTTTTCCATTCAGCAAATGGCCAGGCATCTTGTCGATCGACTGGGAACGGACCATGTGTTCGGTTGTTGTGGCGAATCGATTGTAGCCAATCAATACGAGCTGGAATGGCAACCCGCATTGGCTCTGTGGGTCGCCAGCTTGCCGGGGGCCAGCATCGAAGGCTGCCATCTTGAGTTTGAAACCATGGGCGACGATGCGGGATTCGCGGGGTGGACCGATGCCATGTCCGGTCACTGGCCCTCGGGGGCGACGATGTTCGGCATGTCGGATCCGTACAGTTTCCCCATGGACGTCTTTTTGCATCGGATGAACGAGGATCGGCCCGGCGTCGAGGTATTTGGTGGTATCGCCAGCGGCGCGCATCAACCCGGCGAGGCCCGGTTGATCATGGGGTCGCGAATTTACCAGACTGGTGCAGTGATGGCGCGTATCAGCGGGGACTTTCACATTCGCGGCGTCGTTTCCCAGGGTTGCCGGCCCATTGGTTCGCCCCTCGTGATTACCAAAGCAGAGCGCAACGAGATCTATGAACTGGGAGGCCAGCCCGCGTTGCAGCAGTTGCAGGCGATTTTTGCCACGTTGCCGACTCGCGACAAACAGCTGGTCAACCGGGGATTACACGTGGGTCGTGTCATTAGCGAGTACATAGATCAGCCCAAACAGGGTGATTTTCTGATTCGCAACGTCGTGCAAATTGACGAAGAAACGGGCGTTGTCGCGATCGCTGACTTTATCCGGCCAGGGCAAACCATTCAGTTTCAGGTGCGCGATCAGGAGACCGCCCATGCGGAATTCAAACAGTTGCTGAGCGAGGCAGTTGGCGAGCAACGCGGTGGCAGCCATGCCGCATTGATGTTTTCCTGCAATGGTCGCGGTACACGGTTGTTCAATGTCGAACACCACGATGCCGGCTTGTTGCGGGAAGTTGCCGGGCCGATTCCTGTAGCCGGTTTTTTTGCCGCGGGTGAAATGGGTCCGGTCGGCGGCAAGAACTTCTTGCACGGTTTTACAACCAGTGTGGCGCTGTTCCAGGACCGTCGCCGCTAGTATTCCAGTCATTGAGGAAGGGCTTTCATTTGAACACTGTAGATTACAACCGTCAGGCCTGGGATGGGCTGGTCGATTCCAAAAACCGCTGGACCGTCCCGGTTAGCAGCGCTGATATCGAACGGGCGCGAAATGGGGACTGGTCCATTGTGTTGACTCCCACCAAATCCGTGCCCCGGGACTGGTTCGGCGAACTTTCGGGCAAGGACGTGTTGTGCCTGGCCAGCGGCGGCGGTCAACAAGGGCCTGTTTTGGCAGCGGCGGGCGCACACGTAACCGTCTTTGACAACTCACCGAAACAGCTACAGCAGGATGCGTTGGTTGCCCAGCGCGATGGTCTGGAGATCTCCACCGTGCAAGGTGACATGCGGGATCTGAGCCAGTTCCCCGACGGCTCATTTGATTTAGTCGTGCATCCATGTTCC
>JBPCVB010000847.1:0-13461 GCA_051010855.1 Pirellulaceae bacterium
ATGCCGGACAAACGGCAACGCTGTCGATCATCAAGGCCAGCAGCGACGCACTTGGTGTCAATCAGGCCAACAACCAGTTCTCCAGTCTCAAGGGTGTTGATGTGACCACCGCCAGCGGATCGCAAGATGCCCTGGCTGTTGTTGACGCAGCCATTGAAGACATTTCCAACTTGCGAGGCACGCTGGGTGCTTTCCAGGGCAACACACTGGAGTCGACTGCCAACAACTTGCGGGCGACGCTGGAAAACACAGTGAATGCCGAGTCGATCATTCGTGACACGGACTTCGCAGAAGAAATTACCAACTTCACCAAGCAGCAAGTATTGGTACAAGCCGGCACCTCGGTACTGTCCAGTGCTTCACAGACTTCCCAGCTCGTTCTGTCGCTGCTCGGCTAGTTGTTTCCGAGAACAGGCATCCGTTTGGAGGAGAGACCGGCATTTTTCACCTCCGGACTCTAGCAGGTTAGGATGCCCCCGGGAGGCCTGCAGTGCAGGCCTCCTTTTTTTGTGTTTTGCTGTTCGGCCGCTGGCCGGTCACCCCGCCTTTTCACCGATATCAAACAATTGCGGAGTCCCTCATGTTCTCGATCGATGGACTGGTTTCCGGTCTGGATACATCCGCCATCATTGAAGGCCTGTTGTCGATTCAACAGAGCCAGCTGGATCGTATGGAGCTGCAGAAACAGCAAATCGTCGTGCGGCAATCGGCGTTTCAGGGAATCGAAGCCAACGTGGTCGCGTTGCAAAGTGCTGCGCGTCAACTCAGCAGCCACACCAATGACGTGTTTTCCGTTTTCTCTGCCGCATCCAGTGATGAAAGTGTCTTGCAGGTGGCCGCCGACGGCAAGGCAGCGGCCGGAACCTGGCAAGTGCAGGTCACGCAACTGGCGCAGGCAGCTCAGGTCTCTTCCCAGGCATTGTCGGGGCCCGAAGCGTTACTTACCCAGGGCACTGTCGACATTCAGGTCGGCAACGGCGATCTCGTATCGATCGAGATTACGCAAGACAACAACACGTTGCAGGGATTGGTCGATTCCATAAACGGAGCGTCCAGTGATGTTACGGCCACGATCGTCAACGATGGCACAGGCAGCCGTCTGCTTCTGACCTCCCGGCACACCGGAGCCGAGAACCAGATTACTATCAACAATCAAACAGGTCCCACAAGCGGAAACGAAACCCAAATCGATTTCTCCGGACCGGCTGTTCAGCAGGCTGCGGATGCCATTGTCACGCTTGGCTCCGGTGCCGGTGCCATCAACATCACCAAGGCCACCAATACCATCGACGATGTCATCCAGGGGATGACCCTGAACCTCGTGTCCGCCAATCCGGACACGCCGATTACCATCTCGGTGGAACGCGACACCGAATCGGCACGATCGGCAATCGAGGGTTTTGTGGCCTCGTTCAACACCGTCATGTCCTACATCGACGACCAGACCTCCTACAACACGGAAACCGACGAAGCTGGATTGTTGATCGGGTCCAGTTCCGTCAATACGATTCGCGATCAGTTGCGTAGCGCTCTGAACAACAGCATCCCTAACCTGGAATCCGGGATCAACCGTCTCTCCTCGATTGGCATCACGTTCAACGACCGTGGCCAGCTGCAAATCAATTCGGGTACGCTCGATAGTGCCTTGTCCGGGCAACTGGAGGGTGTGGATCCCGACCGAATTCGCCAACTGTTTGCCCTGGACGCTCAATCGACCAGCGCACAGGTTTCATTTGTGTCGGGTACTCAGGATACGGCTAGTTCCGAAAATCCGTGGGACGTGGTAATCACCAAGGCCGCCGAGCGCGCCACCATTACCGCCACCAACACCATCGCTTCCAGCACCGTGATCGACGGATCCAACGACTCATTCTCCATCGAAGTCGATGGACTGGACAGCGGCACACTGACCTTGGGACACGGCACGTACACCCAGACAGAACTCGCCGATCACCTGCAATCAGTGATTAACCAGTCCAGTACACTTGGCGCACGCGAAGTCTCTGTAACCGTAGAAAACAAAGCCGTAGTGATTGAGTCCGTAGTTTTTGGGACTCGCTCGGAAGTCGGCAGCGCGTCGGGCACGGCAGCCACAGCACTTGGATTCGTCGGCAGCGTGTCGGGCACGGCAGCCAAGGCGTTTGGATTTGTGGGCAACGAATATAGTCGTGGCAAAGATGTCGCTGGTTATTTTGTCGTCGAGGGAGAAACCGAGACCGCGACCGGCAACGGCCGCATCTTGTCCGGCGATGCCGACAACGCCAATTCGGCCGGGTTGCAGTTGCGGGTGACGCTCAACCCGTCCCAGATTGCGGGCACCTTTGAAAGTGAACTGACCGTCAGCCGCGGCTATTCAGCACGCCTGGAAGGTATCATTGACAATCTGCTTGATCCCGAAAACGGTCGATTCCACACGGGCACAGATGCCTACCAACAGCAAATCGACTCGATCGACCAGTCGGTTGACCGAATGAACTCGCTGTTTGAAACCAAACAACAGCAGCTGATTTCGCAGTTTGTGGCCATTGAGTCCAGTCTCAGCAGCCTGCAGAACACCAGCGCCTTTCTGGCTTCGCAGCTGGGCGGCCTGACCCTGCTCGGTTAGGTGGGTCTGCCAACGGCGCGCCTATATATATAGGCGCGCGGCCCTGCTCCATTTTCTGCCGCATAATCGCTACAGCCCCGGCGAGATGGCCAGATTGTGCAATCCGCCCGAAAACCGGGTATCCACGGGCTTTTCCTTTGCCTGACCCGCAAGCTTTACCTCGGCCGCCTCGATAACCGCTGCGGATGCAAAAAGGAGCCCTGACTTTCGCATTCTTGCACTGTCTCCCCATCCAAAGTGAAGGACTGATTATGTCGACCAACGAATCCGCGCCTCAATACCGTTTGCCAGCTTTTCCCCCGGTTGCTATTCGCGTCCTGGAAATGTTTGCCGATGAGGAAGTCGCTGTTGTGCAGCTGGCCGGTGAGATCAAGGTGGATCCCGTTTTGACCGCCAAAATTCTGCACGTTGCCAATTCACCCCAGTACCGCAGCAAGTCGGAAGTCAGCACCCTGGAACACGCCATCTCGTGGCTGGGCAAATCAGAAGTGGCCAGCCTGGTCCTCAGCTTCAAGCTCGAGTCCTTTGCCACCGAACAAAACGTTGACGAGAGTTATTTCCGGGACTTCTGGCGGCAGTCATTCATTCAGGGATGTGCCTTGTCACGAATTGCGGAAGCTTGTGGACGCATCCAGCAAAGTGAGGCGTCTGTGTGCGGTCTGTTACTCGACTTTGGCAAGCTCGTGTTGTTCGACAAATACGAAAACGAATATTGCCAGCTTGTCGACAAGGCCAGCGATCAGGGAGTCGCCCTGCATCAACTCGAGCGGCAACAATGGAAGACCGATCACGCGGCGATCGGCGGCGCCCTGTTACGCAGCATGGGACTGCCCGATCGGTATGGCGAAGCAGCACTGAGACACACCCTGTCCCTGGAAGAACTGAATGAGCATACCGCGGAATCCGATTTTTCCCTAATCGCCGCCAGCGTCGTAAGCGCCGCCATTGGTGATTTTTTCTGTTGCGATAATCAGGCAGATTCCCTCTTGATTATCGAAACCGTGTGTCGGGAGCATTTGCAGTTGGTGGAGCAGGACATCAAATGGCTGATGGAATGTGTGCGTGGCGATATTGAAAAGAAAGCCGCCTTGTTCTCAATCAATGTGGATGACCTGCCGCCAATCAGCCAGTTGCTGGGGCGAGCTAATGAGCAAATCGAACACGAACAAACATGCGAATCCAGTGGAGCGGGCGACCAGCTGACGAATCTGGAACGCGAAAATGAGCTGCTACGCAAGCTCGTGGCCAGTCTGGAAGATCGCGTTTGCCGTGATCCGTTGACCGGTGTCTACAATCGTGACTACTTTGCCGGTCGATTGCTGGAAAAACTTCGCGCCCAGGCAGGACGCGACAACAGTGTAGCGATTCTCGTTATCGACATTGATGATTTCAAATCGATTAACGACGGTGATGGTCATTTGGCAGGCGACGTTGCCATCTCGTGGACCGGCCGGTTCATCGATTCGTTTTTTGAAAACGGCCTGGTTGCTCGCTACGGGGGTGACGAATTCATCGTGCTGCTGGATGCCGAAAGTGAACAGGAACTGCAACAACAGATGCAACAATTGTGCGAGGAGATCGAAGCCCGCACGCCCGGCGCAACTCGACGTGCCACTCCGGTTACCATCAGCGTGGGCGCCGTATTGTGCAAACTCGATCGCAATGAATCGGAGTTGCCCAACCATGTCTGGGATGCTGCCGATCTGGCAATTCACCATGCCAAACAACAAGGCGGTAACGGTGGCAAGGTCATCAACCTGGATAACGTATCGGCGGCTGAACTCGGGCACCAAAGGGCGGACGGAAAGGAATCGCCGTTTTGCGTGCCGTCGGAAATTGTCGACCGACCATTCTCGCTGACCGGCAATCTGGAAATCCGCTAATCAACTGTCGCCGTCAATACGATGCCTTAACGTCGCGGCATCGTGGCGGCGCGCACGCGGCACCAATGGGTGGCCACCTGTTCCATGGCAAATTGACGGAATACGAGCGGGCTCGCCAGGTAAATTTCCGGTTGCCGGCAGTTCGGGAAACGATGTTCCAGCCATTGTTGATAGGCAGCCAACACCTGCGGGTCGGCCAGGGACCAGTGTTGGTCCAGCGCTCCAACCAATACCGCATCGGCCGCGTCAACAATCCGGATCGTGACGCTTAACGACAAAGGCGGGTAGGGGTTGAAGTCATTGACTCGGGCAAACATGACCGCGTCGCAATGAAACTCTCGCCATGCACGGGCCAGGACTTCAATTGGATACTCGGCGCGCAATACTGCATCCATGCGGCACAGGTCGTACCAGTAGTGACTCATGTCGACCATCTCGCAACAACCCTTCATACGCATGGCTGCGGCCAGGGCTGACTGGACCTCGTACGCCGCATGGCGACAGTGTGTACTGTTTTCAAATCCGACCACGGCAATTCGCCGCGTACGCCGCGCCAACTCAGGTTGCAGCACTTCCAGCTGCAGCGGCGGAGGCGGGACCGGTGCGCGGGGCACTGGTTTGCATCCTCCGAACGCCAGCAATCCTGTGATCAGCAGCAGGGCGCAGCGATATCGTCGCGAGGGCCAACTCTCGTCATTGGCCGACATTGGACATCTGTACATGATTGTTTCCTGTCGATTGACGGTAGGGGTTGGCCTGACTGTGGTTGACCGGTGGCTCGTTGTAAGGTTGAACTGACGTGTTGCCGGGCAAAACGGTCGTCGGTGTCGTGGTACCCTGTCGCAAGTGTTGTTCGAGTTGATCGATAATCGCGTGCAAGTCAGCGATTTGTCGCTGGCGTCGATCATTGAACAGCTCGACACGTTGTACGAGGGTCGCGAATTGGGAACGTGCAGACGCCTCACTTTCGCGAGCAGTCTGCAGTTCACTTTCCAGATTGGCGAGGCGAATGCCCTGCTGCTCGCGTTGCTGTCTCAGTTCATTGTTGGCCATCTGCAATCGTTCGATGTTGGCATGCAACTCATTTAGTTCCTGTCTCAACAAGGCCACCTCGCTACTCAGCTCGATCACACGTTCGGTAGCCGATTGAGGCAACACGTCGGCATATTCGTCGGGATAGAATTTTGGGCGGACATCTTCCGGGCGGACATTTTCCCTCAACATGTTTTCGGTTTGCGATTCAGGCCCCGGCATGGGTGGTGTGACTGTCCGTGGTGGTTGCCGAACCTGGCGGGCGGAGTAGGGCCTGGCATTTTCTGCATAGGCTCGGCGGGGCGCTTCCTGATATCCTGCTTGCCGAGCCATATGTGGCGGATGGGCAGTTTCCAGTCCATCGACGAAAGGCCGTTGCGACGGGTAGTCAAGCGGGGCTTCGCCTTCTCTCCAGTCGTCGCCTGCATAGTGCCTGTGATGCGGATCGGCGCAGGCTGACTGCCGTGAACCGGGCATTGGTCCATTTTGGTTGCCGTAATGATGTCCATCGCGCATTGAGGCATCGCGAGTATGCGGACGATGCGACAACCGACTGGCCAGCCCGGCGCCGGGCAATGCAAATCCCGACGTCTGACATCCGGAAAACAGGCACACAGCGCAGACGAGTATCGACAGCCGAATCGGTGCCGTTGCGATCGACATTTGCTTATCGTTCCAGTTATTCATATGTGCAAATCACTTTCATGTTTTCGCCACAGCTACAGTGCACGTGAATTTCACGCACCATGTTGCCTTCCCGAATCACCTCGACCGAAGCCGTTTCTATCGGGTCATGCTCGCCGCAGGGAATGGTGCGGGAAGAGCCATGATCCGTTGTACGGTTGGCCGAGATCACCGGGATTGCCTGTTTTTTTGGTGGGTTGGTCATGGTGTTCTCCTTGTATTGCCTTGATCCCTGGTCGCTTGTCATTGCGAATCGTCGTCCTGTTGCGAATCGTCTTCCTATTGCGAAGCATTTTCCATGCGACGGATGGCTTCACGCAGTTGCAGCTCTGCACGCGCCAGAATTCGCGATACCCGTGACTCGGAGATACCCAGAATGACACCGATTTCGCGTAGCCTGAGTTCTTCCAGATAGTACATCTGCACGACGCTTTGATCGCGATCCGGCAGTTGCTCGATAGCGTCAGCCAGCAGACGCACTTGTTCTTCACGTTCCAGTCGCGACTCGACGCTGGAGTTGGAGCCCGGGACATTGCCCGACTCGTCCCAGCTTTGTGGATTGGCAATTCTCATCGCTGCGAGACATTCGTCGACCTCATCCAGGCTCATTCCCGTCGCCTCGGCGATCAGCTCGGGGGTCGCTGGTGGCTCCATATTCTCGATGGCCTTGCGTACTTTGCTGACGGCATTCATGATGCGTTGCGACAGCGGCGAGTTTCGCCGAATCTCATCGATGATAGCGCCGCGGATACGCGGATACGAAAACGTCTTGAACGCCACGCCTCGCGACTCATCAAAGTTCTGAGCTGCTTCGATCAAGCCGACAATGCCTGCGGATTGAAGATTCTGAAGATCCACGACGTCGGGCAGTCGTTTTGCCAGGGTGCCGCAGATCTGGCGCACATATTCCATGTGCTCAAGCACCAGCTCGTCACGTTTCTGTTTTTTTGCCGCATCGCGGTAAACGTTGGTCATGGCTTCCATGCGTCGTTTCACATTCTTGTAAAACCGTCGTTCCTGTCGCTGCAGTTTGCAACGCTGCCTACATCGTGATCAGGCCGAACAGCTTGACGCTGATCATGGTGATCAGCATAAGCAGCCCCGTACTGATACTGACCCGTGTCAAAATCACTTCGGGAGTCAATCCCGCCACGATGCCTGCCAGGGTCAAGGTCGACATCGATAGCAATGCGACAACTCGCACGACAGGAACAGTCTGTTTTGTTTTTGTTTTGGGTTTTTTCGTCATGGGTCTGCCCTATGCAGCTGGTGAGTAACTCGCGGCAACAGGCGCCGGTTCCGGATTGGATGGTGAATTCGTCGCGGCCGGAACGACACCGCCATCGGTGAAGACAGATTCCGCACGCAAGATGGCCAACGGCTCGATCATCAAGTTGCCGGGAATCTCCGCGTAAGAGATGCACGCGAGATCCGGTAACGCCCTCTCGATCACCCGTCGCAATGGCCTGCGCAGACTTCCGTCGGTCAACAAGGCGACATCCTCGCCCTTGAGCAAACTGGGTTCCCACAGTTTTTTGAGTTCACCGATAAACGACTCCAGCGCTCCTGCCGACAAAACCAGTCGATCCTCGGCCAGGTGGTTGCGTAATCGCTGTTCCAGATGCGGATCAATCACGATGACGCGAACGTTGCCTTCGTCAGTTCGAAAACGTTCGCAAATCACGTGTCCGATGTCCTCTCGCACCCGATCGGTCAACACCTCGGGTTCCTTGCACGACACACCATGATGCACGGCCGATTCCAGAATCAATTCCAGCGATGCGATCGGTACCTTTTCTGACAACAGATTCGTTAGTACCCGTCGCAACACCGCGGCGCGAATGACTTCGGGCTTCAGTTCGTCGACGATGGTTGGCGCCGTCTCTCTCAGCTTGTTCAACATTTTTTGCATGTCTTCGCGACTGAGTAATTCGTGGGCATGGCGACGCAACAGTTCACCGAGATGCGTGATCAACACGGTCAACGCATCGACGGCGGTATATCCACCCAACTCCGCTCGTTGCCGGGATGAAGCCGGTACCCACAATGCCTTCAGCCCAAATGCCGGTTCGACCGTTGGTTCACCATCCAGATCCAGTGTCGCTGTCCCCGGATCGATCGCCATGAATTGACCTGGTATGATTTCGCCCCGGCCAACTTCGCGACCGTTGATCAACACGCGGTAAGCGCGCGAGTCCAGGTTCAGACTGTCACGCAACCGCACTACCGGAATCCACATGCCGTATTTGTGTGTCAGTTCACGACGCATCGCCGAGATTCGATCGGGTAGCGAATTGATACCGCTGACACTGGTATGTGGAATAATCGCCGAGCCGATCTCGAGTCCGATGCGATCGGTGTTGACGAATTGTTCCAGTCCTGTTTCTTCGGGTGCTGGCTTGGGTGCTTCGGAACTTACGGGTTTGTCTTGCTCTTCACTGGTCGCCCGCGCAGGCAGTCGACGCGCGTAAACCACCAGGGCAATACCGAGTGCAATAAACGGCAGCTTGGGCAGGCCCGGTGTCAGCGAAATCGCGAACATGATCACGGCGCCGACAATCAGCGGTTGCCGACGCGCCAGCATCTGCAATCCCAGCTCGTGTCCGATACTCGTGCCGCTGGAGGCCTTCGTGACGAGAATTCCAGCGGTCGTGGCGATGACCAGGGCCGGAATCTGCGACAACAGACCATCACCAATCGTCAGCGTGGTGTACAGCTTCATCGCTTCGGAAAACGACAGGCCGCTGGCCATCCCGAAAACAATGCCGCCCAAAATATTGATCAGGGTGATGATCAGTCCGGCGATGGCATCGCCGCGAACGTACTTGCCAGCCCCGTCCATCGCACCGAAGAACTCGGCTTCGCGGGTCAGCATCGAGCGTTTTTCCCGAGCTTCAACATCGTCAATCGCACCCGAATTCAGCTCGGCATCGATTGCCATCTGCTTGCCCGGCATCGCATCCAGTACAAATCTCGCGTTAACCTCCGAGATCCGGCTGGCACCCTTGGTGATCACAATGAACTGGATGATCACGAGGATCAAAAAGATCACAATTCCGACGGTGAGACTGCCACCGACGACAAAACCTCCGAACGTGGAGACAATCTTGCCTGCATCACCGTTCAGCAAGATCAATCTTGTTGTCGCAACGTTCAGCGACAAACGGTACAGCGTCAGCAGCAGCAGCAACGACGGAAAGATCGATACCTCAAGTGGCTGCCGCGCACCCAGGGTGATCAACAGCAACAGAATCGACATGGCCAGATTGAATGCCAGCAACATGTCCAGAATCATCGCTGGCAACGGAATCAGCAACACCACGATGACCGCCAGCAGCGCAACCGACAACATCGTTTCGCTGCGTCGCGCGAACGTACTGTTGGAATCCGTCGCAGTTAATAGCTGGGTGCTCATATTCGAATCAAACGACGATCGCGGTCATCAAGATGCAAGGAAACTGTTACCCAACGACAGCACCACAAGGTGCCAGCCGTCGACCATGACAAATAACATGATCTTGCACGGTGTGCTCACGATCATCGGAGGCATCATCATCATTCCCAGTGACATCAACACGGTTGATACGACAAGGTCGATCAACAGAAAAGGGACGTAGATGCAAAAGCCCATGATGAAGGCAGTCTTAAGTTCGCTGACGATGAATGCCGGAATCAGGATGCGCATGGGTGTTTCATCCGGCGTATGTATCATTTGCTCTTTGGAAATCTGCAGAAACAACAGCAGGTCCCGTTCGCGTGTCTGTTCCAGCATGAACGTGCGCAGACCGGCGCTGGCAAGCTGCAATGCCTCCGAAGTTCCGATTTCGCCGGCCACCAGTGGTGACACCGCATCGTCGTTGATCTGGTTCAGTGTCGGTCCCATGACAAACAGTGTGAGGAACAGGGACAGGCCAATGATCACTGGATTGGGCGGAATTTCCTGAGTCGCCAAAGCGCGGCGCACAAACGACAGCACGATGACGATTCGTGTAAATGCCGTCAACGAAACGAGGGCGCCGGCCAGCAAGACCATGCCACCCAGAAACAGGGCCAGCTGCAAAGGCGCAGCCAGTTCCTGAAAACCTTCGCTTTGGATAGCAGTTTCAAACAACTCCAGGTCCCTTCCGTGGGTTACTCGTCTCGATAGCGTTAGTGAAAATCAGGCACGCCACGCATCTGCATAAACCCTGGTACCGGTTCGCGAATGTGGCTTGCGGATTCCGTGCGACGAATGCCGCGTTGATTCGACTTGACTTCTTCCTGCTCAAGTTCCTGGGCGAACAGGGAACCGATCGGCTGCAAGGACTTGATACCTGATGAGTCACAGGCGACGACCAACCGCATCTCGCCAGCGCGAACGATCTGAAGATAGCCGGCTGCACCTAATTTCAGCGTGGCTTCCACGGCAAGGTCATTGCTGGTTGTCGATCCAGTGTTCTTCGTTATGCCTGTCAGCATTCCGCCGCGAAACTTCTTGAATATTACGAGACCAGCCACACACAAACACAGCACGAACATGGTGGACATGGCCAGCTTGCTGATCATGGCTGGCACATCAATCTCTTTGGCACCCGAATCGGTCGCTTGCAGCCACGGCCGTGTTTGCGACTGGACATTGGCTGCTTCCACTGGCAATGTCGCGGGGGGCAGGGGACTGGCCTGCGTCGTGGGAGGGGCGGTTGCGACCGGTGAATTGGTCAGCGGCTGCAATTGTCCCTCGGGAATGATCCGCAGCGCATTGTCCTGTGCGACGACGTACTGGCTCGGCAACATAGTTGCTGCCGCTGCAAACAGCAGGCATAACCACAGCCGCTTGCTTTCGTGCCCGCTTGTTAATGACTTGCAATTCATGACGATCCTTCGTGCTGCTGATTGCAGTGCGTTAATGACTTCCTGTTTCGACCGACTCGATGGATTTGATACGCACGGCAAAGCAATCATCGATCACCACCACCTCACCGGTTGCCACGCGCAGGCCCTGTGCCATCAAATCCACTGGCGCCGAGATCGAACGGTTTAACTCGACAACCGACCCTTCGCCCAATTCGACCAATTCACCAATGGGAATGGTCACACGTCCCAGTTCCGCCGAGATAGTTACCTCGACATCCAGGAACCGGTTGATCGAACGATCCGAATTAGCTGCCGATGTGTCCGTCACCGGTGCATATTCGGGCGTCTTCGTTTCGACGGCCTGCGTTTCCGTCGTGACCGTTTCATTTGCCGGTTCGTTTACTTCTTCAGGTACATCACCAGGAGTTTGTTTTTCACTCATTCACGCGCTCCTCGATCGTTCTGACAAACTTCAGTAACCTTGAAGGCCTGGCGGTTTCCGGTGCGTCCCAGCCAGCCATAGAATTTTTTCTTGCCCGCTACCACCAATGGCAACGGATCCTGAATCCTCTGTTCAAATACCATTACGTCGCCCGCTGCCAGATTGGCCAGTCGCGATACCGGTACATTGATGCGTCCGATTTCCACGGTCACAGGTACGGGTACGTCCCGCGCTCGTTCTTCCATTTGCTGGCGACTGTCTTCGGTCAGCTCCACTTGCTGGACATCCAGATTCTCAAGCAATCCCTCCAACTCTTCTTGCGGCAATATCCACTGGCACAAGCTGCTACCTTCGCCGAATCCAAAATCAAGGTTGCAGGTGTAGACCGTTTTGCGCGGTTCCCACAACCGGCTGCGATGGGGATATTGATCCACTTCCTTCATCTGGCAAGGCAGCGGATCTTTTTGCGGCCACGACTCACTTAGTGAGTCGATGATGCGTCGAAACAACATTTCGCACAGTGAGTGTTCAATCGCGGACAAGGGTCGATCGTCTGGCAACTGCTTTTCCTGCTCGCCCAGCAACTGCATCACCAGTCCCAACGCGAGCGGCCGGTCGAATACCAGCACGGCAGGCAGGTTCTGTTCGCCGATTTCAAACTCCCAGGCAATCGCTGGACGCGGCAATCTTTGACGCACGATCTCGAATTCCAGTGCGGCCTGATCACCGATCTGGATCTCGACCTCCACGTTGGCCAGCTGAAGCCACTTTTCGCGAAAATCCCGAGAAAACTGTTCCAGCCAATGTTGCCATTGATCGGCATGATCCGACGACAATCGCGCCGGCTTTGAAAAATCAAAACATTCGATAGTCGGAGATGGTTGTGTCGTTGTCGTCATGGATTGGACCACTTGCTGTCATTGGACCGCATGGTTACTGGATGTTGAAATCCTGGAACAGGACGTTGTTGATTCGGGGTTCGTCGCCGGGAAACATGACCGAATTGAATTGACTCTGGATTTCGCGACGCAATCGGTTCTGTCCAGTGGCGCCGCGGATATCGTCCATGCGTTTGTCCGCCAGATAGCTCAGCAACCAGCTCTTGAGAATGGGCTGGTTTTCCTCGACCGATTTTTGCACGGCGAGTTGTTCTGACTGGTTAACCAGCAATGATATATTGAGGCGGAGATAACGATTGAGTCGCGATTCGTTCAAATTGACAACGACTTCGCCAAACTCGACCAGCGCGGGGGGCTCAGCATTATCGCGAGATGAAGCGGTAGACTCGCTTGTGTCGGCCGGCGATTGAAAGGAATCGACCAGGTAAGGAGTGGCAAAGCCGCCACCGATGGCCGCAACTGCGACGAACACCCAGAGAACCAGCGATATGATACCGCCGCCGGATTTTTCTTCCGTCGCTTGAGTTTCAGCATTATCTGTCATCTGCCCTGACTCGTAATGCGGCCGCTTCGCTGGCGCTGCCGGAAACGACCTTCATTCTGCCCTTGAAAGCATCTGCCCTGCTTTCATAACCGCCGGAGTTTGACGGTTACACAAACATTATCGACGTGGCCATAAATGAACTTTTGGGAAATCCACGATTTGTCCCGGCAATCGCCCGCTGCTTACGCGCAAGTTTTTCCGCTGACACCGAAAAATATTTCGCCAGCAACGGGCGACAGCAGTTGCCCGGATTTGACGAAAGATCCGGTTTTGCGAACGAAACAAACCTTTCCCGTTTTTTGGCGTGTTGGTCCATCACTTGCATTCCACCAGGCGGACCCGTCCCGCGCGCAGGTCTTCCAAAACGACGCGACTTTCCCAACCCATCTCTATGTTCTCCGGAATCTACAGCAACGCCTCCGCGATGGATGTTGAATCGCGACGGCATGAAGTCATCGCCAACAATCTGGCCAATGCCAATTCAGCGGGCTTTCGCCGCACGATCCTTGCTGTCAGCACACGTGGCAGCAACGCAGCGC